>JBOFXO010000127.1:0-4488 GCA_051654185.1 Vibrionaceae bacterium
GAGCTGCCCAGCGTTACTATACCCACACACACCCAAAACCACGGGCGAATTTGCCAATTTTTTTGTGCAATTTTTTGTATCAACAGCGCTAAGATAATGCCGAGCACAGCGCCTGCTAACACGTCAAAAAAGTAGTGCACGCCAAGATAAACACGGCTTAAGCCGGCTAACACTCCTGGTACAATCCAAAAGTAAGTGGTTGATTTACCTAAATGGCGCATCCAAAAATAGATCAAGCCCCACAGCATAAAGGCTGTTGCGGTGTGGCCACTTGGCGTTGTATAGCCGTAAGGATCACTGCCGATCAGTAGCTCAGGAAAAAGATGCGAGGGGCGCGGCAGGGCGGCGAGCTGCTTAATAACAACGACACTAAATGAGGTGAGCACTAAGCCACAAAGCAGCTGAGTTCCTCGTTTTAATCCGCCAGAGGCCAGCGCAAAGGGCAGTAAAACAAAATAAAGCATGCCGCTGCCAAGCGCTGAGCTGTAGACCAAAATGGCATGGACGAAGTGCGCAGGAAGCTCTGGCAATGCTGATACCAGCTCTTGAAATTTGCGGTTGACTTGGCTGCTCCACAGTAAAAATGGATCGCCTTGCGCCTGAAAATTATCGACGCGAATGGTGGGGCTTGCAGGCGTGCGCTGCGTAAAATCGTTAAATAATTCAACTTGCTCTGGAAAACGGCTATTGACAAGCAGCTCAGTATTTGGGCGCATTAAATAGGCGTTTTGTATTTCACTGCCAAAAAAAGGCGCTTGCCATGCAGCAAATAGTGCTAAGTTCATCGACTCGTTATGAATAGCAATAGGCTCTTTGGTTTTGCAAGCAAATAACAAAGCGCCATGACTGTGTGCAAGCTCGCTGACGACGTCAACGGCAAGCCCTGTTTCTTCAAACGTTTCTCGGATAGCTCCCTCTTGGGGGCTTTCATTCTTTTTGATATAGCCTCCAGGCAAGGAATAACGTTTTGTTAAGGTGTCTTTTACCACAACAACACGGCCCGTCTCATCGGCTATAAAACAAGCAGCACCACTGACTTCTAACGCTTGCGCATAGCTTGGCGGCAGGAGCAAAAAGAAAAAAGTGGTAAATATAAGCAAAAAACGGCACATGGAAGATCCTGCTCTCAATAAGGCTAAAAATAGATTTAAATAATCTCATAAAGGATTAAGCTTGCTGGAGACAAAATAGTCGCGCCTATATTTTGTGCTGACAGCTGCTAGCAAAGCATCTCTTTATTTTATATGCAATTATTTCACACGCTTAGAATTTGACGCTAAAATGTAAACTAAGTAATAACAACAGTGATCTGCGATGAAAAAAAACCTCGACAAACACTTTCCTCTCGATTTTTACGGTGAAGATAGAGGCTGGCGCTTTATCATTAGAGCAAATGAACCGAGCGAAGTTCTCGACGCGCTGCGATGGCGGGCTTATATTTCAATTTATCGCCATGAATTTAATTTATTGCACTTAGCTGTAGATAAATTCAGTTACACAGGCGTGCAAACAGCAAAAAGCTCCGGTATCGAAGGATACACTTTGCGAGTAAAAATGCTAGGTCCCGTCGTTGAAGTCAGCACTCTCAATCAGTTATACCACCAAAGAAATGGTTGCCCTGCGGTCAGTTAACCCTAACTCATTATTGATATTCTTATTTCTTATTCAGCTATCTAATGAAATTGATAGCAGCTAAAAAATTTTTTTGCGAGCGTGAGATAAAGCGAGTTTCTTTGAACTTGGCAAAGAGACTCGCTCATGATATTACGCGGCGTTTTCGCAAAAATGCTATTTTTTAGCTGTTTTTATGGTTTCTTGGGCAATGACCCACTCTTCATTGGTTGGGATCACGTATACGCCTGCATTAAACATGGCTGAGTGGGCGATTTTGTCAGACTGGCCAAAGCGCGCCGCTTGATTGCCTTTTTCATCTTCTGTGAAACCTAAAATGCGCAGGTGGCGCAAAATTTCTTGGCGGATCGGCAGTGAATTTTCACCAATTCCTCCAGTAAATACAATGCCATCGAGCTTATCGAGTGCAACTAAATAAGATGAGATGTATTTTGCAACACGGTAGCAAAAGAGATCAAACGCCATTTTTGCCCCAGCGTGACCCTGTTCTATTCCTTCGACAATGCCGCGCGCATCAGAAGTTAGCCCCGACACACCTAAAAAGCCTGATTTTTTGTTAAGGGTTGTGAAAACTTCCTGCACAGAAACGCCTTTTCCAAGCAAAAATTCAATGATCCCAGGATCAAGATCGCCTGAGCGAGTGCCCATCATCAGGCCGGCTAGTGGTGTAAAGCCCATTGATGTATCACAAGATTTTCCATTTTTAACCGCGCAAATTGATGCTCCATTGCCAAGATGCACCGTGATCAAATTGCACTCTTCGATAGGCTTTCCAAGCAATTTTGCGCACTCATTGCTGACAAAATAGTGGCTTGTGCCATGAAATCCATAGCGGCGGATCCCGTAGTTTTTATACCAGTTGTTATCGACGGCTTCACAGTATGCTTTTGCCGGCATGGTCTGATGAAATGCCGTATCAAAAACAGCAACTTGAGGTAAAGTTGGGAACGCTTTGATTGCCGCGCGGATCCCTAATACGTTTGCTGGATTATGCAGCGGCGCAAGTTCGCTGAGTTTTTCAATTTCGGTGATGACATCGTTTGTCAAATTCACCGCTTGTGAAAATTTTTCGCCACCATGAACCACGCGGTGCCCAACCGCCACTAACTGTTTAGTCAGCTGCAGCTTATCAATCAACGAAACAATAATGGAGATTGCTTCTTCATGATGCCCCTCTTTAGCTTGCAGTGGCTGCTCGTGCTTGGTGTCGTTTTCTTTCCAGCTGATCCTTGCGTTGGGCAAGCCAAAACATTCGCCAAGGCCAGAGAGCAAAATTTTGCCATTTTTAGCTGCCATGACCGCAAATTTTAACGAAGAACTGCCTGCATTAAGAATTAAAATTAATTGCTCCATGAAAAATCTCTCTATAATTTATAGTGTTACGGTTGATAGATGGAAATGACCTAACCATTATGCTCACTTTTGCAGCAAGATCAGCAGGTTACCTTGATTCTACTACGTAAGCTTACTAACGAGGTATCAAATAGTAAAAATAGCTAAGAAAGATAATTTCGGGAATATAACCGCAAGGCGTTGCTTACAAGTATTACTTCGCTTAGTATCGGAAGGTAAGTGCTTGCTAGACCAGTAAAGGGGCCCTAATCGCATGAATTTAGAAATGATCACCGAAATTTTAGGATGGACATCGATTGCTTTTTATATAAGTATCACCGTGTTCAACAGCATGAAATTTACACGCTACGCCGCCTTTGGCTCTGTAGCTAACGATACCATTTGGGCATTTTTAATGGGATGGTGGCCAAAAGTTATCTTAAATTTCGCGGTTGCCTCGGTGAACTCTTATCGTTACGCCAAAGATTTTATGAAGGTGCCAAAATGGCTCATCATTACGCTTGGGACGATCATGGGCTGCGGTTTGTCGTACATCCTCTATTTTGCCGTCAGTAACTTTATCAAGGAGCCTACTTGGCAGGTTGGTTTGCAATTTGCTGATCTTGGTATCATTTTGCTGGCTTTATTCATGACAACACTGCTGCGTTATCGTCAGCTGATGATGCTGTCAGGTTTTGTGGGCATGGCGGCTTATTATGGCAGCACGCAAATGATGATCATCAAAGCGATGGTTATCGGTATTATGCTATACAAACTATTTTTTGATAAATCAGTGACTAGCGATTCGCTAAATGCAGCATAGCGGCTGATCTTGTTGTACCTAAGGCTTTCTTGGCAGCAAGAAAGCCTGAATTTAGAGCCTGTTGTAATGATCAATAATTCTATCCAATGGTTTCCTGGGCATATGCATAAAGCTATTCAGGAAATCGAAAAAGCGCTCCCGAATATCGACGTTTTTATTGAAGTGCTCGATGCCCGCATTCCTTTTAGCAGTGAAAATCCACACCTAAAAAAAATCCGCAAAGATAAACCTGTGCTAAAAGTGCTCAATAAGCGCGATTTAGCCGATCCTGAGCTGACTCAGCTGTGGATTGCGCA
Organism: Vibrionaceae bacterium; assembly: GCA_051654185.1. Lineage (GTDB taxonomy): Bacteria > Pseudomonadota > Gammaproteobacteria > Enterobacterales > Vibrionaceae > Enterovibrio. Next base: position 4,084 of record JBOFXO010000127.1, read on the forward strand.
TTTAGAGCAGACGCCGGGCGTGCAAGCGGTGGCTATCACTACATCAAAAGTGCGTGAAGTGCATGATCTTTTGCAGCTGTGCCAGCAGCTTGTTCCACATCGCGTCGCGGTAGGAAAAAATGTGCGCACCATGATTGTCGGTATTCCCAATGTTGGAAAGTCGACAATTATCAACACATTAGCTGGAAGGGTGGTCGCTAAAACGGGAAATCAACCCGCTATTACACGTCAGCAGCAGCGTATCAATTTACAAAACGGCGTGGTGCTATCAGACACTCCAGGGGTTTTATGGCCGAAAGTGGAAAATCCGCACAGCGGGTTTCGTTTAGCGGCAACCGGCGCTATTAAAGACACCGCGATGGAGCATGAAGAAGTCGCTTCGTATCTGGTGAATTATTTAGCGGC
>JBOFXO010000128.1:0-2149 GCA_051654185.1 Vibrionaceae bacterium
CGAAAGGCGTCAATAAGCTCATCTTCAGTGAGTTCATCTTCAATGCGCTCTTGGCTTAACGCCGCAACGCACAATAAGAAGGCGAGCCGGTCTGGGGGAAGATTTAAAAAAAGATCTTGCTTTTTTACCCAACCGACGAGCTCTGGCAGCGTCTGAGTAAGTTCGGTCATGGGAGGTCCTATTATTTTGAGTGATGACAGTCTGCGGATGCGCGCCGCGCTTTATGCTTCACAGCGTTTCGCCCAAACGTGAATGTAGCGGCCAAGCGAAACGAAGGGCTCTTGTCGACAAAGGCGTTGCTCCATTGCGATAACTTGTTCAAAAGTATGCTCACCTAAGCGGCTTGTTTGCATGTAGTCATGGAAGGTACGCACTCCACTTTTGCCGAGTATTTCAAAGCCGCACTCGCTGATCCATTGGTAAACCTGCTCAGGCATAAAACTTTGCGCGGGTTGCAACTTATATCGCTCGCAGTGAGGCATTCCTTGCTCAATATGCGTCAGATTGCCACAGACTAAATTTTTGAATAATAAGCCATTTTGATTGTAGAACATCACAGACGCAATACCGCCGCGTCGAACTTGTGACAATACTTCCTGTAAGCCCTCTTTTGGCTGTGCAAGCCACTCTAAAACTGCATGAAAAAGAAGCAGATCGCACTTTGGTAAATTAAACGTTGCTAAATTTTGTACTGGCGAGTGAATAAATTGAAATCGCTCTAATAGGTTTGCGGCTGTTATTTGCTCTCTTGCGTTTTGTAGCATATTTTGTGAAATGTCGCATAACGTTATATTGTGCCCGTCTGCAGCAAGTGCTTGAGAAAGTGGCGCTTGTCCGCCTCCTGCATCAAGGATCTGCAAAGGAGCGGGAGAATTTAGCTGTGCGACAATGGTTTGTAGATCTTGTAACAAAATTGCTTGGCGAATAGCGCCTTTCCCAGAGCCGTAAATGTTTTTAGAAAATTTATGGGAAATATCGTCAAAATTTCTATCGGCACACATTGTAAGTCCATTATTATTGCTAGCAAAATCACCCATTTTCGCACAAGAAACAGCCTTATGCAGAAGGCTTTTGTATTAATGCTTTTTGTTTGATTACTATTCGGACGACTTCATGTTGGAATTTAAAAAAATACTTGCGACGTTACTCATGCCGCTTCCGGCTCTATTGATCATGGGATTTTTAGGGCTTTTTTTGATCTGGTTTAGTGGCCGTAAAAATATTGGCGCCGTTTTGGTTTCAGTCACCTTTGTCGGTCTTTTACTGGCATCATTTCAGCCTTTAACATCAAGCTTGCTTATGGATCTTGAGCGCCGGCACAGTCCCTTTTTCCCCAGTGGTAAACCTGTTGATTTTGTGATGGTTTTAGGTGATAGCCACATTTTAGATGAGGGATTGCCTACCACGTCAGAGCTGTCGCGCTCAGCGCTCACGCGTTTAGTTGAGGGGATCCGCATCCATTTTATGTATCCCTCATCAAAGCTTATTTTATTTGGCAAAGACACCAGCGGCGCCCAAGTGCTGACGCCTAGCCACGCGCAAATGTTAGCGCGTGTTGCTGTTTCAATGGAAGTGGATAAAAACAGCATTTTGCTACTCGAAGAGGCGCACGATCTTCGTCAAGCGACACAGTTTGTCAAACCCATTGTCGGGGATAAGAATTTGGTGTTAGTGACCTCGGCAAGCACCATGGCGCGTGCGCAAGATGTGTTTGCTAAAGCGGGGATCAAGGTAGAGCCTGCGCCGACCGACTTTTTAGCGCAAGATTTTACTCAGTCATCGCTTAAATACACGCCGCGCGCGCAATATTTAGAGCAGTTTGAAAAGTATTGGGGTGAGCAGCTTCGCCAATGGTGGCAAGCTTTACGCTCTTAAGCTTAAGCCAATAAAAAAAGCCGCATAATGCGGCTCTTTTTTTGTCAGATTTTTAGAAATTAGCAATTGCTGTGCGCCATTTGCTCCATTCAGGTTTGGGCTCATTATGCAGTAAAAAGTGCTGCTGAGAGCGCGCTTTCGGCTGCAAAGTTGGCGTTTCTGGCGTTGCAAAAGCGATCCCGCCGCGAATGATGCTGTCGACGGTACCGGTTTTGACATCCGCTCCGCTTAAACCGAGTTTGACATTCACGCCCGATTGATTCCAAAAAACAGT
>JBOFXO010000129.1:0-5748 GCA_051654185.1 Vibrionaceae bacterium
TCATCCAAAATATACAAAGTATTACCTGTATCGCGCTTTGAAAGCTCGCGAGCCAATTTAATGCGCTGCGCTTCGCCACCCGAAAGCGTCGTTGCGGCTTGACCAAGACAAATATAAGAAAGGCCAACGTCGGCTAAAGTTTGCAGCTTGCGTGCAATCGCGGGGATCGGCGCAAAAAAGACCAATGCATCTTCTACAGTCATATTAAGCACCTGATCAATGTTTTTTCCCTTGTACAAAACATCGAGGGTTTCGCGGTTATACCGTTTGCCCTGACAAGCATCGCAAGGAACGTAAACATCAGGCAAAAAATGCATCTCCACTTTGATCACACCATCGCCCTGGCAAGCTTCACAGCGTCCGCCTTTCACGTTGAAACTAAAGCGCCCAACCTTATAACCTCGTGAACGCGCCTCTTGCGTGCCTGCAAACAATTCGCGAATAGCAGTAAAAATACCGGTATAAGTCGCGGGATTAGAGCGAGGGGTACGGCCAATCGGGCTTTGATCAATAGCAATAACCTTATCAAGATGCTCAAGGCCGCTAATACTTTTATAAGGCGCGGCAGCGCTTAATGTTGCACCATTTAGTACGTTGTGCGCGATAGGGAAAAAAGTGTCATTAATAAGCGTTGATTTTCCTGAACCTGAAACGCCTGTTATGCAAGTAAAGAGTCCAACTGGCAATGTCAGCGTGACATTTTTTAAGTTATTACCGCTGGCTCCTTTTAATGTAATGAGCTTAGCTTTATCAAACGCCACCCTTTTTTGTGGTACGGCAATCATACGCTTACCGCTTAAATATTGCCCTGTTAGCGACTGCTCGGTTTCAATAATTTGATGGTAATCACCTTGAGCAACAACCTGCCCACCATGCACGCCAGCGCCTGGGCCGATATCGATAATATGGTCTGCAGCGCGAATTGCATCTTCATCATGCTCAACCACCAGTACCGTATTACCAAGATCGCGAAGATGCAGCAAGGTCGCAAGCAAACGTTCGTTATCACGTTGGTGCAAGCCTATTGATGGCTCATCAAGCACATACATCACGCCGACAAGTCCTGCGCCAATCTGGCTTGCTAAGCGGATCCTTTGCGCCTCGCCACCAGACAGCGTATCTGCGCTGCGATCAAGGCTTAAATAATTCAATCCAACGTTAACTAAAAAACTAAGCCGCTCATTGATCTCTTTTAAGATTTTTTCGGCGATTTGCGCTCGCTGCCCTAAAAGCTGCAATGATGAGAAAAACTCAACCGCTTGTCCAATGCTCATCGCGCAGATGCTCGGAAGATTAGTTTCGTTGATAAACACATGCCTTGCAGATAGGCGCAGCCGGCTGCCACAGCAATCATTGCAAGTTTGATCAGCAATATACTTAGATAAATCCTCACGCACAGCCACCGAATCGGTGTCACGATATCGGCGTTCAAAATTAGTTAATACACCTTCAAATGCATGTTTTCTAATTGTCGTATCGCCGCGCTCATTCACGTAAGTAAAAGCAATTTGCTCACCATTTGAGCCATATAAAATCACCTGTTGCACTTTATCTGGTAATTTTTTCCAAGCGATATCTAAATCAAACTTATAGTGACTCGCGAGCGATTTTAGCATGTGGAAATAATAAAAATTCTTCTTATCCCAGCCGCGGATCGCGCCCCCTGCGATACTGAGTGAATCATCAGGAATAACACGTTTAGGATCAAAATATTGCTGCACGCCAAGCCCGTCACAAGTTGGACAGGCACCAGCTGGATTATTAAACGAAAATAGGCGCGGCTCAAGCTCTTGCACGCTATAACCACAATGCGGACAAGCAAAATTGGCTGAGAAAATAATGTCTTCTTGCTCGCCGTCCATAAAGCTTATCACCGCACTGCCATTTGCTAATTGCAGGGCAGTTTCGAATGATTCAGCCAGACGCAATGCTAAATCTTGCCGAACTTTAAAACGATCTACCACAACTTCAATGGTATGTTTTTTGTACAAATCAAGAGGAGGCGGATCAGAAAGATCACAAATTTCGCCATTAATGCGCGCTCGGATAAATCCTTGCGCCATCAAAGATTCCATGGCCTTAATATGCTCACCTTTACGCTCTTTAATAATCGGTGCCAGCAACATTAATTTGCAGCCTTCTGGCTCTGCTAACACTTTATCTACCATCTGACTAATGGTTTGCGCTTGCAAAGTAATGTTATGCTTTGGGCAACGAGGATCCCCAACTCGCGCATACAAAAGGCGCAAGTAATCATAAATTTCCGTGATGGTTCCAACGGTTGATCGCGGGTTGTGCGAGGTTGACTTTTGTTCAATTGAAATAGCTGGAGATAAGCCGCCAATATAATCAACATCGGGTTTTTCCATCAAGGATAGAAACTGACGCGCATAGGCTGATAAAGATTCTACATAACGGCGCTGCCCTTCGGCGTATAAAGTGTCAAACGCTAATGATGACTTTCCTGATCCAGAAAGGCCCGTGATCACGATCAATTTATTACGTGGAATTGAAAGAGTAATGTTTTTTAAGTTGTGGGTACGGGCACCACGAATATCAATTTGATCCATACAATTTATTCCAGCTAAGCCAAAGTGGCTTATCCTAACAATTTTTATTCAATTGCCACACTAGAATACAAATGCATTATTTTCCATTTTTATAAATAAAACAAAAATGCCTTGTTTTTTATTAAATAGATCAACGGCGAAGCAAAAAATAGCCTGCACGCCGTTTTTACTTTTTTTTAGCTTTTAACGCACAATTTCACCGCTTTCAATCACTGTTTTACGCACTTTTAGCGAAAAGGCGATAGCTTGATCACGGATTGCATGTTCATCAACAGTCAAAAGCTTGCGATCTTGCATTAAAACTTTGCCGTCAACGATAGTGTGTCGAACATTAGCGCCATATGCGCCATAAACTAGCGCAGAAAAAGGATTGTACATTGGCACCATATTGGGCGCTTTACTGTCAATCACAATGAGATCGGCAAGCTTACCTTCTTCCAGTGAGCCTATTTTATCGTCCATGTTAAGTGCTTTTGCCGAGCCCATTGTTGCTAGCTGCACAACAGTTAGTGGCGGCATCGCCGCACGATCTTTGCTAGACAGCTTATGCATTTTTGCAACTTGGCCAAGCTCATCCATGGTGGTAATCGTATTGCCAGACATAGGGCCATCGGTACCAAGGCCAACCCTGATCCCTTTTTCTAGCATTTTTGGCACGGGCGCAATCCCTTTTGCCGACTTAATGTTAGCGCTCATATTATGTGCGACACCGACATTGTGCTTTTTAAGAAGCTCTAAATCTTGCTCATTAACCATGATGGCATGCGCAGCAAGCAGGCGAGGGTTAAGTGCTCCAATATCTGCCATAAATTGCACCGGCGTTTTTCCATGCGTCATTTTTGCAATCACTTCCACTTCGCGATCGGTTTCAGCAAGGTGGATCATTACCGGCACATCAAACTCTTCGGCAAGCTTTGTGATTTTTTGCAGATCTTCAATTGTGTTGGTGTAAGGAGCATGAGGGGCAAACGCTGGCGTGATACGCGGGTGATTTTTATACTGCTTAATAAAGTTGACAGCATACGCGATTCCTTCGCTGGCATTTTTTGCATCAGCGACAGGATATTTAATTACCGATTCACCAAGCACTGCGCGCAAGCCTATCTTATCGACAGTTTTTGCAACTTCATCTTCAAAATAGTACATGTCAGCATAAGTGGTTACGCCGCCTTTTACCATTTCAACGTTGGCAAGATCAGCGCCAATACGCACCATTTCACGTGAGACTAATTTGTTTTCTAGCGGAAAAATATAGCGATGCAAACGATCTGGAACATCATCAGCTAACGAGCGAAACACTGTCATTGAGGCGTGCGTGTGTGTATTGATAAGGCCAGGCATAACAATATCGCCATCGACATCCAGCACTTTAGCGCTTTGATATTTTTTGCTCAGCTTAGAATCGCCCACTGCGATAATTTTGTTATCCTTAATTACAACCACGCCATGCTCAATGACCTGATTTTGCTCATTCATGGTAAGCACTGTTCCCCCTGTGATCAAAAGATCAGCAGGCTGCATCGCAAAGCAGCCAGCGGAAAAAAGCGCAACAAGAGCCGCAAGCCTAGATCGACAAATAGCCATAGTGAAAAATCCATTGCAAAATGCTCATCTTAACGCCAACGCAATCGTTTGCCAAATTTAAAGCGTATGCTTTTTAGAATCCATAGCGCGATATAAAGCAACCAAGCCCTAGCTTGAAGGATCCATGCATAATATTCCTTCACGAAATGCAAGCGCTTTTAGCAAAATGGCAATGATCCTTTCATAAACCCTATTGCCTCTCAGACACCAACAATCTGCCCTTACCTGCCGTTGCAAATACGTAAAAAAACTTACTATCGCAGCAGGTAAGTTTTGATCTGTAATTTGTATTTCATAAGGAATAGAACTTTCACGCTCTTTAAAAATATCCTGCAATATTTCTAAACTGCGGGAGCTTTGCTCAACGTTCAAATAGCGTGTTTCTGCAGAACTCAAGCTTTCAATAAATTTTTCAAAAAAAGCAAGCTGCTGCTCTAAAGTTAAGCGCCGTCCATTAAAAGCAAATCTAAGCCTGCCTCCCAAGCCTTGCAAAGCAGTAACCAACTGAGGCCCAAAATTCAAATCTGCATGCAAAGATAAGTACTGCAAATTAGCTGCATTAGGATCAAAACGGTAACCATGATGTCGCAAACAATTTCTCGGATTACTCGCTATCTCAAACGGGCGCCTTTGCAGGCATAAGTTTAAACAGTTAACAGCAAAAAGGGCTCCTAGACCAAGACTAAGAGAAATTGAGTAGTTACCGGCAGTGCTTTCCCCCGCAGCAGTAGCATTTGTTATTTGCGGTTGCGTACATGCAGTAATATTGGATGAGACAGTAGCATTGGTTGAGGCAGGAAACTCTATGCATCCAAGAGTTGAAATCAATACTTGCCCGGCAATTGCGCTAAGTAAGTTAAGCCCTCGTAATAAAATACGCTCTGAAATCTGTAGTACATTTTCTTGAGAAACAAAGCATTGTAGTGAATTATTTCTTAGTGAAAAATTCCGCTGACGTCGATACCCCATCCACGCTTGCACAAAGCTACCTAATAAGATAGGAGCCCCAAGTGCACTTGTAGCTATGCCTGCGATATATAACCCATTCCCAACAGCTGCGTTTCCTCCCCTTGATACTTCTGCGACAGATGCTACTGCAGAGCTTATAAGCAACAAGCTGCTGCAAGACAAGATAAGCCGTGAAATAAGCGCAACTGAAATAGTGTGCTCGGCTATCGCTTGGCGTACTTCATTGATCAGGCGCGGAAATTGATAAGCAAAAGTAGGAAAATGAAACAACACAGCCGCAAGAACATCTCCAAGCATAGTGGCCTGAGCATGCGATAAGCTATGGTTTGAGCTACGCAGGGCGTGCGTTAGCAAGCGAAAGTTAACTTGCTCGCCCAAAACAAAATGGCTTGGTAAAGCATGCTCAAATCGAGAAAATGCCGAATTGATCACGCGCCCACAGCCCGTGCAATTACGCTCTAGCTCTTCATGCCGCTGAATGATCTGCTCCATCATACTCTGGCTTTCTGCTTGGTTTTGGGTACTAAAAACTTCAAATAATATCAGTTCTAACTGTGTCGCGTGGTTTGCATCAGATAACCGCTGTAAAAAATCACTTTGTCCTCTAACTGCCAGCAAAGAGCCT
>JBOFXO010000130.1:0-8196 GCA_051654185.1 Vibrionaceae bacterium
GCGTGGTTTTACCGATGAGATTGTGCGCGGGCAATGTGAGTTTTTGCATGATCTGTTCGCCAAGCGTGACATCCATTTTGCCAGGTCCGCCGGCTAAAATTACCGCAAATCCTCGCCGCTGTGCGTGCGTGATCAGGTCCACATAACCTTGCACATGCCAATTTTTAAATGCTTTGCTAGAAGCTGGGGCGACCAACAGCGTTGGCTTATCGCTTAGCTGCTGCTTAGCCCACATCAGATCGGCTTGGTTTAAATGAAGATCCCAGCTTGGCGGGGCTTGCGGCACGCCTAAAGCGTGTGCAAAGGCCATAAAACCGTCTAGCACATGCAGTGAAACTGGTGATGGGACACAGTGGTTGATAAAAAAGTGCTGCAAATCGCTGCTGCGATCTTTGGCAAAGCCAAGACGATAGCGCGCCTTGATCCCAAGTGAGAGTAGGCTGGCACGCAGCGCAGTTTGCATGTGCAGCAGCGCGTCAAAATGGGTATTCGCGAGCGCCTGCCAAACGGCGCGCATGCCTGCAATACCTTGATTTTTATCAAAGGCTACCACGCGCACTTTTGGTAGCAGCGGCGCGAGCAGCGCAGCTTCTGCCTTGCCAGCAATCCAAGTAATTTGGGTCGTTGGCCAGTGTTTTTCAATCGCTTGTACGGCTGCTATCGCATTGCAGACATCGCCAATAGCAGAAAGACGCAGTACGCAAATGGCGGCGGGCGCTTGGGTAAATAGAGGCATAGTCTCAACCAATAAGTTATTTGCGCAAAATTATGCAGCTGCTGTAAGGTAATGTAAAATTGGATGTTTTAAATTGCGGATGCGGCGACAGCTTGTAATTTACGCGCTTGGTGCGCCGCTTACAAAGGATCGCCAAATGCAAGATCAAGGATGTAATGAGCAGTTTTGGTTTGATGGTGCGCTGCTCAGTGGTACGCCGTTAACGGATTGTTTTGATATAGAATATTGGCAAAAGCAGCAGGCTGTACTGGGGCTTTCGCGCGGGCGCGGTGTCACTTGGTTTGTGCAAACGCAAACTGTCCCCGCGGTTTTGCGCCATTACCGTCGCGGCGGCTTGTTTGGTAAAATGGTGCAAGATAGCTATTTTTTCACAGGGTTTAGCCGTACTCGCGTGGCTAAAGAGTTTGCTTTATTGCAATATTTGCGTGAAAAAGGGCTGCCGGTGCCTCGCCCGATTGCGGCGCGCGCGCAGCGCTGCGGCGCTTTTTATCGCGCTGATATTTTGCTCGAAAAGATCCCTTTCGCGCATGATCTGGTATCTGTGCTTAAAGGCGCGCCGCTAGAAAGGGCTGTTTATCAGCAAATAGGTCAGGTGATCCGAAAACTGCACGATGCAAGCGTCTGTCATACTGATTTGAATATCCACAATATTTTGCTAGACAGCCGTGGGCAATGTTGGCTTATCGATTTTGATAAATGTGGCGTGCGAAAAGGTCAAAGCTGGAAGCTCAACAATTTGGCGCGCCTTAAACGCTCTTTTGTTAAAGAGTGCGCGCGCGAGGCGATTTTTTGGCAGCCGAGCGATTGGCAAGCATTGCTTGCAGGCTATAACGAAAAAAACGTGTAGCACGCTGCCTGCCGAAATTTTGATGTTTGCGAAGGCTGTGCGGCGGCGTTTTTATGCACCGCCCCATTTTTTATGCAGCTTTTATGCAGCTACCTTCTCATAAAACTGTAATGCGTTATGGCTTTAAAAAAAGCGGCAAAATAGCGAGCGTTTTTTGGATTGCGCCACGGTTTTTTTCAACGACGCGCAGCGCGGCTTGACCTGCTTGATAGCGTAGCTTTGCATCGGCAAACAGCGTTTGCACATTGCGTGCGATGTGCGCGGGATCTGGGCAAATTTGGCAGGCGTTAGCGGCAATTAGCTCATCGCCAATGGTTTGAAAATTAAAAAAACTCGGGCCGCTTAAAAGCGGTTTTGCTAGTGAAGCGGGCTCTAGCAAATTATGACCTCCCACTTTTTGGCCAAGTAAGCTGCCTGCCATAAAAGCAACATCGGCGCAGGCAAAAAGCGCCATCATTTCGCCAAGCGTATCAGCAAGATAAACTTGCGTCTGCGTGCTGAGCGCTTCATTTTGTGTACGGCGCTGCGCGGTAAAATTGAGCTTTAAAATCTGCTCAAAAACAGCGTTAAAGCGCTCGGGGTGGCGCGGCCCTAAGATCAGCAGCGCGTTTGGCTGCGTTTTTAGCACTAAACGGTGCGCTTCGAGTACAAGCTCATCTTCACCTTGATGCGTGCTTGCGGCAATCCACACGGGGCGCGTGCCAATCTGTTTTTGCAGTGCCAGAGCTTCTGGTGAATTCACATCAAAATAGGGCAGATCAAATTTGAGCGATCCGGTTGTGCTGATCTTATTTTCGGCGATCCCCAGCTTTTGAAAATTTTTGCGATCTTGAGCAAACTGGCAGCAAATATGCGAAATATTTTGCGCAATGCTGGCGAAAAAAGGGCGAATTTTTTGATAATTGGCGCATGCCTTGTCAGATAAACGGCCATTGATGATCAGCACGTCTATTTGAGCTTGCTGCGCGCAGCTAAGCGTGTTTGGCCAAAGCTCCGTCTCCATGATCAGCAAAATAGCAGGCTGAATGCGTTTAATAAACCGCTTGATGGCGAAAGGAAAATCAAGCGGCATATAACGGTGGTGCACATTTGCAATTTGCGCAGCCATTGCCGCGCCCGTTGCGGTAGTGGTCGTGACAACAAGCGGCCGCTGCGGGTAGAGCTCTTGCAGTTTTAAAATCAAAGGCTTTGCTGCGAGCACCTCTCCAACCGAAACCGCATGCAACCAGATTGGACGCTGCGTGCGCAGGTCGTTTAGTTTTGCGCAGAAACCAAAATGTTCGATCCAGCGTTTGCCAACGTGCGGTTTACCTGCCTTTTTTTTAAATAGGCCAAACAGTAAAAAGGGCGCGGCAAGGGCTAGCAGCAGGGTATAAATGAAACGCATATTTTCGTCAGTCACAAGAAATGGTAGCGGTCAGTATAACCTGTTAGGTAAAGGCTCGCTGTTAGGCAAGTCGATGTGCGCGCGTTTAGTGACAAAACCGTACGCGCGCTAATGTATTTGATAACTCAAACAAATTTTTCAAGCAAAACGCCAGCTTCGGCATGGTGCGTATAAGGAAATTGATCAAAGAGTGCAAAACGGGTGATTTTGTGCGTTTGCGCTAGTGTTTGCAGGTTTTGTAGCAGCGTTTGCGGATTGCAAGAGATATAAAGGATCCGCCGGTAATTTTGCACCATGCGGCATGTTGCGTCATCAAGTCCTGCGCGCGGCGGATCGACGAGCACGGTTTCGCACTGATAGTCATTTAAGTCAATTTGCTGCGCCTTTAAGCGGTTAAATTCGCGAACGCCGGCTAGCGCTTGTGTGAACTCTTCAGCGGACAGGCGCAAAATTTGCACGTTGTTGATTTTATTGACCACAATATTGTATTGCGCGGCGGCAACCGAAGATTTAGAGATCTCAGTGGCGAGCACTTTTTCAAAGTTTTTTGCTAAAGCGAGTGAAAAATTGCCGTTGCCGCAATAAAGCTCTAGCAGATCGCCTTGGCTTTCTTGTGTACAATCTTGTGCCCACTCAAGCATTTTTTGTGCAACAGTTGCATTTGGCTGCGTGAAGCTGTTTTCTACCTGCTGATAAATATATTCTTTTTCGTTGACGCGCAGCCTTTCGATGACATGCTCTTTACCAATAACCCATTTTTGTTTGTGCGCGCGGCCAATTAAATCTGCGTTAATGCCTTCTTGCGCAAGCGCAGCTTTAAGCTGTTGTGCTTGCTCCTGCCACTCTTTATCAAGGGTTTTATGATAAAGCAGTGAAATGAGCAGCTCGCCGCTAAGCGTAGATAAAAAGTCGACCTGAAACAGTTTTTTGCGCAAGGTAGAATTTTGGGCAATTTTTTGTAAAAGCTGCGGCATGGCTTGATTGATGAGCTCGCTGGCCGGCAAAAATTGCTCGACGCGGTAACGCTGCTTAGTCTTTTGATCAAACATAACATAATAGAGCGCGTCGTCTTCATGCCAGACGCGAAACTCAGCGCGCATGCGGTAGTGCAGCGGTTTTGATGCGAACACTTCCAACGTTGGCGGCGCAAATGGCGCTAAAAGTGCTTGAAGCTGCTGTTTTTTTTGGTCGAGTTGCTCTTGATAGTGCTGCACGTCAATCGTTGGCTGGTTCATTTGGGCTTACATTTTTGTGACAAAGATTCGATTTTAAGTAGCCTTTGCTAATTGTCCAGCTTTTTACCCTGTAAGGCGAAAATGGCGCAAGCGGCTTGAAAAACCGCTTTTTTCTTGTGGTTGTTGTTGCGATCCATTTTCTCTATACTCGCGCGGCTTTGCTGGGAATTTGGTGAAAATCCAAAACTGACGCGCAGCGGTAATAAGAAGCGAAAGTGACAAGGCTATGCCAGACACTGTGTGAAAGGGTTACGCGCAAGCTTAAGCCAACATGGGAAGTCGTCACCGTAGGTCGTCTTTAAGTCCGAATATTAGCTAAGTACATGTGATCTCAGGGCTTCCTGACATCGTTAGAGACACGCGTTGATTGGATCTGATATGTCTAACCATTATTTTGCTGTGGCAACCTTGCCGCTGGCGGCGCTTGCGCACGCCGAAAATCCCGTTAATTTGGGTGAAATGTCTGTAACAACCGCCTCTCTTTTTGAGCAACCCGTCTCTTCTGTATTAGCGCCGATCACGGTCATAACGCGCGAGCAGATCAAATCGCTTGCGGCCGTGACGCTAACGGATGCGCTAAAAACTGTGCCAAGCATTGAAATTGCGCAAAGTGGTGGGCGAGGTCAGCTTGCGTCCATTTTTATGCGCGGGACCAACTCAAGCCACGTACTTGTGCTTGTTGATGGCGTGCGATTGCCGCGCGCAATGCTGGGTACCATCGATTTTAACATGCTGCCGCTCAACACGGTTGAGCGCATTGAGGTGATCCGTGGCTCCGGGGCAACTGTCTATGGCTCGGATGCGATTGGCGGCGTTATCAATATTATTACGCGTTCAGACAAGCCTTCGGCATTTTTAACCGCGGGTGCCGGCTCGATGAACAGCAGCCAGGCAAGCGCTGGGTTTACAACGACATTTAATGAACTTGTGACCATGCAGCTGCAAGGCGGCTATGATAAAACCGATGGCTATAATGTGCAGCCGCATGTAGCGTCTATCGATGATCTGCATGGGTTTAAAGGCAAAAATATGGCTCTTCGTTTTGGCTTTACGCCTAGCGAAGATTTGCGTGCAAACCTTGCGACTAGCTGGTATCAAAACGAAATTGGTTACGCTGATTTTGGCGGCGAGAAAAAAATGGGCTGGGTGAAAAACTACAATCTTAGTGGTGACGTCAACTGGCTTAAAGGGCGCTGGAATACGCTGGCACGTATTAATAAAAGCTGGCAAGACAATTACGACTATCTTGCTACGCAGCCGCGTAACGATGAGTCCTTAACCGCTGAAATTAGCCAGCTATTTGCCAATGTCGCCTCTCGCTATGCCTATTCTGACACGTTGAGCGTGACGGCTGGCGGCGATTTTTTGCAAGAAAAATACCTGCGTGGAAGCGTACTTAATAGCGCTATTATAAAGGACAATCCTCGGGAAAATGTCGGCGCTTTTGTGCTTGCTAATTGGCAGTTTTTGCCACAAGCGCAGCTTGAAAGCAGCGCGCGCTACGATAACAATCAGCAATACGGTGGCAATTGGTCTGAGCAAATTGCGCTAGGATGGCAATTTTTTGATGATTACCAAGTGCGCGCAAGTTATGGCAATGCTTTTAAGGCTCCAGGTTTTGATAAGTTATACGGTTTTGGTGGCAATACAGATCTTAAGCCTGAGCAAGCGCAGCAATTTGAATTAGGCGTTGATGGTTTAACGGCGGGCGTAAGCTGGCGCGTTAATGGTTATGTTAATAAAATCGATAATTTGATCACCTCGGTTAATAGTGCGGCAGGTTGGGTTAATCAAAATATCGAAAAAGCGCAGATCAAAGGGGTTGAATTTGAAGCCGATTTTACTTTAGGCGGCTTGGCCAACCAGATGTCGCTTGAGCTGCGTGACCCTAAAGATCTAAGCAAAAATGAGCAGCTTGCACGCCGCGCTAAAACTGTGGCTAAGTGGCAAAGCTCTTATCAAATTGGTGATGTGACGCTGGGCACACAGTACGCGTACCAAGGTCAGCGCCCTGATTACGCGGGAGGCCCGACGTTGCTGAGCCACAGCGTGTGGGACGTGAGCGCAAGTTATGCAGCAAGCCCGCACGTGACAGTGCAAGGCAAGGTGAGCAACTTGTTTGACAAGCGCTATGAGACGGCGGGCTCTTATCCTGCCGAAGAGCGTACCCTTCATGCTAACGTGCAGCTCACGTTTTAATTTTTTGTGGTCATCATGAAAAAACATGCGCCAAAAAATGTGATTGTCAGTTGGTCTTCAGGTAAAGATTCTGCGCTGGCGCTCTCGCGGCTACTTGCTTCTATACAATATCGCGTGGTGGGACTTTTCACCACGTTTGTGGGAGACAGTGTGCCGTTTCAGGTATCCACTTGCGCACAAGTTAAGGCGCAGGCGCAGCAAATCGGCTTGCCGCTCATTCTTATCGAGCTTGAGCGGCTTTTTCCTGAGCATGCTGTTTATCAAAACACGGTGATCAATGGGCTTAAAAACAGTGGTCTGGCATTTGATTGTGTTGCTTTTGGCGATATGTATTTAAATGGCATCGCTGAATATCGAAAAAGTTACATTGAGCCGCAGGGGTGGCAATGCGTTTTTCCACTGCTTGGCGGTGAGCCTTTACAGCTCGCTAATGAAATCATTGAGATAGGTATAAAAGCGCATTTGGTAACCGTAGACTCGCAGCAGCTTGATGGCGCTTTTTTAGGGCGCAATTTTGACGCTGCGCTGCTTAGTCAATTGCCTGCTAGTTGCGATCCATGCGGGGAAAATGGTGAGTTTCACACTTTTGTTAGCGATGCGCCCTATTTTGCTCAAAAGCTGCATGTAAATAAACAAACCCCTTTGCGGGATCAAAGGTTCCATCACCAGCCATTTTCGTTGACAATATAAGCCGCGCAATAACAGCAGCAAAACAAGGGAGAAAACGTGCGGCGGGTATTGGTGTTTGATTCGGGAGTGGGCGGATTGTCGGTTTATCAGGAGATCCAAAAGCTGTTGCCGGCACAATCTGTGATTTATGCTTTTGATAATGAAGCGTTTCCTTATGGTGAGCTGGCTGATGATGTTTTGATCTCGCGCGTAGAGCGCATGATCCTCGCTATTTGCCAGCGCCATGATATTGCTTTAGTTGTGATTGCTTGTAATACGGCTAGCACTCTGGTGTTGCCGGTGCTGCGTGCGCGCCTTTTAGTGCCGGTGGTAGGGGTGGTACCTGCCATTAAGCCCGCAGCAGCCTTATCTGTAAATAGGCGTATCGGCCTTTTAGCTACGCCTGCAACCATCCACCGTCCTTATACACAGCAATTAATTGAGCAGTTTGCCGCAGATTGTCAGGTTACGCTGGTCGGTTCAACGCAGCTTGTACACATGGCAGAAGCAAAGCTGCGAGGGCACGCGCCAAACCTTCAGGCGATTGGCAATATTGTTGCGCCATTTATTAATGAGCAAGTTGATTGCATCGTGCTGGGCTGCACGCATTTTCCGCTTTTAAAAGAAGAGATAGTGCAAATGGTTGGTAAAACCTGCCAAGTCGTTGACTCTGGGAAGGCGATAGCTACACGGGTGGCTGAGCTATTGCAAAATGCGCCTTCTTGCGATGGTAATTGTGCGCCGCCTATTGTGATGAGTAGCGCGCAGGTTGAGCAAGAAGAGGCGCTTAATGTGCAGCTTGCCCACATGGGGCTGACTTGCGTTGTGCGAGCGATGGCGTTTTAACGGGTTAACAGGCTTTTTTAACGAGCATTGAGCTGTTGCTACGGCGTTTTTTAAAAAAATTTACAAAAAATTAAAAAAAACGTGATTAGGCTCTTGACTTAAAACTCACATTGCGTAGAATGCGCACCTCGACCAACGAGGTAACGCCTTGAAAAGTCAACGCTCTTTAACAATTTGACCTATGCAATCTGTGTGGGCGCTCGTGAATGATAATCAAAAATATTATCAATGAACTGAGTGACCAAATTGATAAGCAGTTAGTAATAACGACTTATCG
>JBOFXO010000131.1:0-6083 GCA_051654185.1 Vibrionaceae bacterium
CAACGCCGCTTAAACGTGCGCCATCAGCAAGCAGCACACTCACTACGCCGCGAATGTAGTTCGCCCACATTTTGTCTTGCGCTTCAACAAAGGTGATTTTTTCATCAAGAGAAAATTGATCTTGCGCATTTTGATAATCCACTGCAACCACGCGCACGAGCTTATCAGAGCGCTTAGCCGCCGCTACAACCGTCATGTAATCAATAGCGCACGGTAGCACGAAACCGTCATTGTAATCAGTGTGTTCACCGATCAAATTCACGCGCCCTGGCGCTTGTAAAATGTGGCTTGACATGTAACCAAGCTGCTCAATAAATACCGTTTTTACACTTTGGCTTAAATTCGTCATCAGTTTTTTCCAAAAAATTAATCAAATCAAAAAAGGGCTTACTTAGCTTCTTTGTAGTGCACATCACTCACGTCACGCAGCCTTGCTGCGGCTTGCTCAGCGGTAAGATCGCGCTGACTTTCTGCCAGCATTTCAAAGCCCACCATAAATTTGCGGATAGTCGCGCTACGCAGCAGCGGCGGATAAAAGAGCGCGTGCAGCTGCCAATGGTCGATATTGCGATTTGCCTGCTGAGGGTCCTGCGCGCCAAAAAATGGCGCATAATGCCAGCCCATAGAGTAGGGAAATGCACACTGGAAAAGATTGTCATAACGGCTAGTGAGCTTTTTCAGCGCTACCGCTAAGCAGTCGCGCTCTTGCTCGGTCAACTCATCCATGCGGCGCACGTGTCGTTTTGGCAAAAGCATGGTTTCAAACGGCCACGCCGCCCAATAAGGAACCACTGCCAGCCAGTGCGGCGTTTCCACCACGATGCGGCTTTGATCTTCAAGCTCCGCCTTGGCGTAATCGACCAGCAAATTGCTGCCGTGTTCTTGATAATACTCAAGTAAATGTTTGTCTTTGCGCTCAATTTCGTTGGGTAAAAAACTGTTAGCCCAAATTTGCCCGTGCGGGTGAGGCTGTGAACAGCCCATCATTTCGCCTTTGTTTTCAAATACCTGAACCCATGGGTACTGCTGCCCTAGCTCATTAATTTGCGCGTTCCACGTGTCTATCACGCCGCGAATTTGCGAAAGCTTAAGCTGTGGTAAGGTTTGGCTATGATCTGGCGAAAAACAGATCACACGGCTTAAGCCGCGCGCCGCTTGGGTTTTAAAGAGCGCATTGTCGCTACGTGGAGCTTCGGGCGTTTCTACCGTAAGCGCGGCAAAATCGTTAGTGAAAACATAAGTTCCTGAATAATCTGGATTTGCATCACCTGACACGCGCGTATTGCGTGGGCACAAAAAGCACTCGGCTTCATAGCTTGGTAAGCTTTTGGTTTCAGCAGGCTCAGCTTGACCGCTCCATGGACGCTTAGCGCGGTGCGGGGAAACTAAAATCCACTGCCCAGTCAAAGGGTTATAACGGCGGTGCGGATGTTCTGTTGGATCAAATGTAAATTGTGACATGCGGCGTCTCTTATGACTGTTCAAAATTCAAACATGTGTTTATAAATCAATGCGCTATTACAAGCACAAGCCCTTAATAACCCTCTGGGTTATTCGATTGCCAGCGCCAAGTGTCTTGCGTCATTTCGCTAATGGTACGCAGCGCTTTCCAGCCTAAAACTTGCTGCGCTTTGTCGGTATTTGCCCAGCACTGCGCAATGTCACCACTGCGGCGCGCGCAGATCTGATAAGGCACCGGCTTGCCACAGGCTTCGCTAAAGGCTTTGACCATCTCAAGCACGCTGCTGCCTTTGCCAGTACCCAGGTTAAATACATGCAGCCCTTTAACATCGCTCATTTTTTGCAAAGCGGCGATATGACCGTCGGCCAGATCCATCACGTGGATATAATCGCGCACGCCAGTGCCGTCAGGGGTAGGATAATCATCGCCATAGACAGAAAGCTCTTTGCGACGACCGACTGCAACTTGTGCGATAAATGGCATTAAGTTATTGGGGATCCCTTTGGGATCTTCGCCCATGGTGCCTGATGGGTGCGCGCCAACTGGGTTAAAGTAGCGCAGTAAGGTCACGCTCCAGCTTGGATCAGCAATCACCAGATCACTCAAGCACTGCTCGACCATCAATTTGCTTGTGCCATAAGGGTTGGTTGTACCGCCGGTTGGCGACTCTTCGGTGATAGGCACCTGCTTGGGATCGCCGTAAACCGTGGCCGATGAGCTAAAAATGAGATTTTTGACGCCGGCTTTTTGCATGCAGCGCGCAAGCACCAGTGAACCGTTGACATTATTGTCATAATATTCAAGCGGTTTGCTCACCGACTCGCCAACGGCTTTTAGGCCGGCAAAATGGATCACCGCGCGGCACTCTTTTTCTTTTGCAAACACAGAGTCTAAAAACGCTTCATCGCGAATATCACCTTGATAAAAGGCGGGCTTTTTGCCGCATAAAGCTTCAATGCGCGCTAAAACTTCCGGTTTTGCGTTGCTTAAATTATCAATGATAACGGGTTCAATGCCCGCAGCAATCATCTGCAAGCAAGTATGGCTGCCAATGTAGCCCATGCCGCCTGTTACTAATACCTTCATTTGTGATCCTCAAAATGGCAAATAAGTGCGTCTCTTTATGACTATGGGAGTAGTTTACCAATAGCTTAACAAGATGTTCCGTGATCTAAGGCACAAATGTAAACGTTTACAAGTGAGTTTCAAAAGGGTTTTGCCAGATCGGGCAACATTTTATAAAAACAAGCGCTGATAGACAAAAAAACCACGGCAGTTTATGCGGATAAAAAAAGCGCCACAAGTGGCGCTATACAAAAGGAAAAGGCAAAAAATAAAATTCTAGCGATTAGAATTTCGCAATAACCATTTTTCAATATAACGGCAGCTTGGCTGGATGCGATAACCTTGCTCAGTACACCACTTAAAGAACGCGCTAGCTAGTTTGTCGGCGATGCCTTGCGAGCGAAGCTCTGGTGGCACAAAGGTGCTAAAAGCATCAATGGTCGTCTCATCTAAATGACGATAACGCAGCTTAGCTTCTAGCCCCTCTTCAACGCAGATAAATTGTTGCAAGTCTGTCTGATGAATAATTTTTGCCATACGATATTCCTCATGTGGGTAACTTCAAGCATTAACTGGCATAACAAAAAAATCAAATTCTTCTACGCGGCTAATGATGCAACATTTTTAATAAAAGATCGGGCACTTTATGCTTAATGCGCAACCTTTGCGCAGCATAAAACAATTTTTGCCGCAACTACATGGATAAACTTCTATTTTATTGTTAACTGTAATGTTTCGCGTGCAAACAGAGTTCAACTTAAAGTAAATTATGCCCAAATTCTCATTGCGGCCTGACGACTGCGCTCTCTCAAGAAGGAAAATACCATGTCGGCTTCTGCTATCCCGCAAGCTTTAAATACCTACAATGTCGCGCAATGGGGCGTTGGCTATTTTGATGTCGACGCTAATGGCGATGTGACTGTACGCCCCGATCCGCAGCGACCAACGCGGATCAACCTTGCTAAGCTTGCGCGTGAGATCCAAGCGCAAGGCACCCAAATGCCGATATTGCTGAGTTTTTCGCAGATCTTGCAGCACCGCTTAAGCCTCATCAACAACGCCTTTGCCAGTGCTTGTGAGAATTTTGGTTATGAAAACAAGTACATGCTTGTTTACCCGATCAAGGTCAATCAGCAGCGCCGCGTTGTCGAGTCGCTCTTACAAGCAGGCCAGCCGCTAGGGCTTGAAGCCGGCTCTAAGGCTGAGCTTATGACCGTGCTTGGCTACGCCAATCAAGCGCAAAGCCTGATCGTCTGCAACGGCTACAAAGACCGAGAATACATTCGCACTGCGCTTATCGGCGAAAAGCTTGGGCATAAAGTCTACCTCGTCATTGAAAAGCTTTCAGAAATTGCCATTGTGCTTGAAGAAGCGCGCCGTTTAGATGTCAAACCGCGCCTTGGCGTGCGCGCGCGTCTTGCCTCACAAGGCAGCGGCAAATGGCAATCGTCGGGCGGTGAAAAATCCAAATTTGGCCTCTCTGCTGAGCAAGTGCTGCAGTTAGTTGATGAGCTGCGCGCCGTCGATAGCCTCGATAGCTTACAGCTGCTGCACTTTCACTTAGGCTCTCAGCTAAGCAATATTCGCGATATCGCTACCGGCGTGCGCGAAAGTGCGCGCTTTTATGTCGAGCTGCACAAATTAGGCGTTGAGATCAACTGCTTTGACGTAGGCGGCGGCCTTGGCATCGATTACGACGGCAACCATACCCAATCTGACTGCTCGGTGAACTACAGCCTTGGCGAATACGCTTCTACGGTCGTATGGGGAATTGGCCAAGCGTGCCGCGAATACAATCTGCCCCACCCTCTTATTATCAGCGAATCAGGCCGCGCCACAACCGCGCACCACGCCGTTTTAGTGACCAATGTTATTGGCGTTGAGCGCTACGAGCCAAGCACTCCACTGCCGCCAAGACCCGATGCCCCGCGCATTTTGCACAGCATGTGGGAGACATGGCAAGAATTGTGCAACCCAATGGAAAAATATTCGCTGCGCGCTTGGCTGCACGAAAGCCAGTTTGATTTAGCCGAAGTGCACACGCAGTACACGGTTGGGCTGTTAGATCTAAAGCAGCGCGCTTATGCTGAGCAGCTGCATCTTGCATTGTGCTTAAAAATAAGCGAGCAGCTAAACCCTAACCATCGGGCACAGCGCGCTATCATCGATGAGCTACAAGAGCGTTTAGCCGACAAACTGTATCTTAATTTTTCGCTGTTTCAATCGCTGCCCGATGCATGGGGGATCAATCAGCTCTTTCCGGTGCTGCCCCTTGAGCGCCTGCACGAGCCGCCCACACGCCGCGCCGTGCTGCTTGACATTACTTGCGATTCTGATGGCGCCATTGAAAGCTATATCGATGGCGATGGCATAGCAAGCACCATGCCGCTTGCCCCTTACGACCCGCAAGATCCGCCGCTGATTGGCTTTTTTCTGGTCGGCGCCTATCAAGAAACTTTAGGCAACATGCACAACCTGTTTGGCGACACCGCCAGCGTTGAAGTGCTGATCGAAAACGGCGAGATCAGCTGGAAGCAGCTTGGCGCCGGCGACACAGTTGCCGATATGCTCGAATACGTGCGCTTTGATCCTAAAGAGCTGCTCGCGCGCTACCAAGTGCAAATGCAGGCAAGTAACATCGAGCCGCAGCTGCAAGCGCAATTTTTAGCAGAGCTGGAATCTGGGATCAACGGCTACACCTATCTTGAAGAAAACTAAAATACCCGCGCAAAATACGCGGCTATAAACACAAAAGCTCATCATCAGATGAGCTTTTTTCATGGTTAAATGGCTGTGACTAAATGCAGCTAGCGCACTTGCACCACAAGCCCTTTGAGATACAAGCCTTCAGGGTAAAAGGTGGCAACCACATGATCGCTTGCTTGCGCAAGCTGCTCGATGATCTGCGCGTCACGTCCAGCATCAAGCGCAGCGTCTGCTACGATCTTTTGAAACAAGCTTGGCTCCATCAGCCCCGAGCAAGAAAAAGTTAGCAGCTTCCCGCCTGGCGCGAGCAGCTCAAAGGCTAAGCGGTTGATATCTTTATAACCGCGGCAAGCCCCTGGTACCTGCGCTTTACTTTCGGCAAACTTAGGCGGATCAAGCACAATCACATCGAATTTTTCGCCGCTTGCCAGATATTCGCGCAGCAGCTTAAACACATCGTGGCGAATAAACTGTGCTTTGCTTAGATCAAGCCCATTTAACTCAACGTTTTGTTTAGCTAAATCGAGCGCTGGCTGAGATAAATCGACGTTTACCACCTCGCGCGCCCCGCCCTTTAGCGCGTACACGCCAAAGCCACCGGTGTAGCAAAAGCAGTTTAACACCCGCTTACCACGCACATAGCTTGCCGCAATGCGCCGATTATCGCGCTGATCAAGATAAAATCCGGTTTTGTGCCCATGCGCGATGTCGACGAGGATTTTTACTCCGTCGTTTTCTGTAATACAAACCTGCGCAGGCGGCGCCTCGCCAGCAATAACACCCGTCGTTTCATCTAGACCTTCTTTTTTACGTACTGCAACATCAGAGCGCTCATAAATAGCCTGCTCAG
>JBOFXO010000132.1:0-11461 GCA_051654185.1 Vibrionaceae bacterium
AACCAATAATTTTTGACTACACCACCAATACCTCAGCCATTAATATTACTAACAATACTGATGTGGCACTCCCACCTAATGTTTCTGTTGGCACCGATCACCCGCTGAAAGTTACCTTTAGTAATAACGGCACGCATCCGGCAACCGGCCTTGTATTTACAAGCAGCTCCACCAACAATTTCGTTACTGAAACAAACAACACTTGTAGCACACTAAGCACTCTTGATGCGGGCGCTTCGTGCTTTGTCGAAGCAACTGCGAATGCGCCAGCATTAGGCAACTTCACTTACACTTACAGCTTGACCTATGATGGCGGAAGCTCAATGGCTCAAGGCGCTGTCACGGCGGCTGAATCAGTGATCACAGGCAGCGTGACAACGGGGCTACCAATACACACAGCGGTTAGCCAGTCCTACCCTGTTACATTTACCTTCAACAATACCAGCGATGCGGTTGCAACCGGTATCAGCTTTATCCGCACTTACCCACCGGGCTTTACAGAAACGGCCAACCAATGCGGTAATGAGCTTGGAGCCAACAGCTCTTGCTTAGTTACAGGTAATTTTGTGCCCACCTCAAATACCGATGCTAGCGTCTCGTTAGCGATGAACTATGCACAGGGTAAATCAGTAGAGCTTTCAACAGCAACTGAAGTGACGCCTTTTAACCGATTCTCTGTACCGCTAACTAGTGTAAATACGACTACACCAGCACAAATGTTCACTTTCTCAAGCCTCACAAAAGACACGTCAGCCGTGGGCTTTGAAATTCAAAACTATTTTTTGATCTTACCTTCTTTGCAAACTCAAGACATCGCATCGGGTTTTCTTGAAAACAGTATCTACAACGGTCCTGAGCAAGATTCACCGATCACAGTCAACTTATCGAATAATCAAACACTTTTGCTGTACCTACGCGCAGAGCGCCCAGCTTGTGGCAGAAGATTGCAAATCAACGACCGTATCTTGTGCCAAGGTGGCCCTGAGCGTGTTATGACGATCCGTATCGACCCAGCCTCTTATAATGCGCTAAGTGTTGGTGTTCATGGATTTGATTTAACGCTAAGCAATCGCTACTTTAGCGGCTTCACGCCACTTCCAGAAGGCGGTTTCGCGGCCATGGCCAAGTTGAGAATTGTCGTTTCTCGCTAATTGCTCACCACTCAAAAGCCCGCTAATGCGGGCTTTTATTTGTGCTTTTTTCCAGCCTTTCATCCACACGACTCAAGCCCCCTGCAACCATTTTCCTGCTAATTCAAGCTGTCCAATGCATAGCTAAAATCAATGAGGCACCAGCTCACATGATATCTTTAACAAAAAAAGTTAGATATTGCTGAAATTTAAACCAATTAAACAGCGATCACTATTTTTACATTGACCTAGAATTGCGGCTTGCTTATAGTTCGCACTCAGCTTTTTGTTAATGCGACGGTGAGATGTCCGAGAGGCTGAAGGAGCACGCCTGGAAAGTGTGTATACGGCAACGTATCGAGGGTTCGAATCCCTCTCTCACCGCCACCCCTCATCAATTAATGCCACAAATCAAACAGTTCCATAGAAAAATGTCTTTTTGCTTCACGCAAGTATCCCATTAAAAATACACGTTGATCAGCAGCAATTAAGTTTGAAAGAGCTTGATAGCACTAGCCCAGATTTGAGCTAGCACAAAAAAGAAAGGTTACATGGCATCAAGTAACTTTTTAGCCTGACTCGCGCTTGTTGTGTCAGGGAACTGCTTGATCACTTGCCCAAAATATTTTTTCGCATTGGCAGATTCGTTTTGCTTAGTTGCAATAACCCCAAGTTTGACCAATGCCTCAGCGCGTTTATTCGAATCTTTATACTCAAGAACTTTAGCAAAGTGCTTTTTTGACGCATCAAACTCTTCTTTGCTTAGATAGAGCTGCCCTAACCAATAATACGCGTTCGGTGCGTAGCTTGATTTAGGGTATTTAGCTAAAAAACCATCAAAGGCCTGCACTGCCCCTGCGTAATTTTTCTTCTTTAAAATCAAATCAACAGCCGCCTCATACATGGCGCTTTCAGGATCGCTCGCTGCAATTTTTACATCATTGTTATTAGCAGATGGCGACGATTTTGTTGATTCACTTTTTGTTTGCTTTAACGCATCGATTTCGTTGTAAAGATCGCGTTGTCTATTTTGTAACTGCTGAACAAGATGATTGTTTTGCTCAACAATGCCACGCAGCTCATCAAGCTCACGCTCCATTTGTGAAAGCTGCTGCTGCTGATAAACTTGCACCTGCGTGCGCGCATCAAGCAAACGCTCAAGTCGCTCAATTTCGGAAGAGTTACCACGAATGGAAGTCACTGGAGCTGGCGCAGCAGCCGCTTGGGCTGCTGCGCTTACCAGTAACACTAACGGAAATAATCGAGATAGGTTACTGTTCTTTATCATTAATTGCTTCTCGTTTAGTAAACTAACACCGCACGACGATTTTGCTGATAGTCATGCTCAGTATGACCAAGCACAAGCGGACGCTCTTCACCATAGCTCACGATAGAAAGCTGAGACATTGGCACACCTTGCGCTTGTAAGAAAATCTGTACTGCTTTTGCACGACGCTCGCCAAGAGCAATGTTATATTCTGGCGTACCGCGCTCATCAGCATGGCCTTCGATAGTTACATGAACATCTGGGTTAGTACGAAGAAATGCAGCATGTGCGCCTAGCATCTCTTTGAATTGGCCATTGATTTCTGAATCGTCAAATGTAAAGAAAACGGTTTGAGATTGACGCAACTCATTGTTACGGATCTCTTCTGGAGAGAGTGTTGGTGCTACAGGTGCCACTGGCTCTACAACTGTGCCGCCATTAGTCTCGTACTCGTCCATTTCGGTAGATTTATTTGAACTACATGCCGCCAATGTAAACAAAGGCAATGCTACAGCTAATCCTTTCAGTACTTTGTTAAATCGCATTTTAATTTCCTCGTGCAACTATTATTGAAACGGAGACCACGCAGGTGCTCTCACTCTTCCTTGAGTAACGGGCAAGCGAGCCTTAAAGCGTCCATCAATAGACACTAAAGAAAGCACATTGCTATTACCATAGACAGAGCTATAGATTACCATGCTACCATTAGGGGCTAGGCTTGGAGACTCATCCAACGTTGTATTCGTTAGGATTTCTACTGTGCCTAATTGCAGATCTTGCTTTGCAATATTGTAGCCAGAATCAGATTGGTGAACCATGATCAGATGTTTGCCATCTGGTGTTAGTTGGCCCCCCAAGTTTTGGCTGCCCTGCCACGTGAGCCGATTAACGGCAAAATCACCTTTTAAATCTACTCGATAAATTTGAGGTTTGCCACCCCGATCGGACGTAAATATCAGGGAGTTACCGCTTGGATCCCAGAATGGTTCGGTATTATTAGATCGACCTTGTGTAATCTGCGTCCAATTTTTTGTTTTTAAATCAAGGAGATATAAGTGAAGACTGCCAGATTTTGACAAAACAAGTGCTAGTTTCTTGCCATCTGGAGAAAATTGCGGTGATCCATTATGACGAGGAAATGATGAAATAAGTTCCCTTTTACCTGTGTAAATATTCATAATAAAGACTTGCGCTTGGCCATTTTCAAAGCTGACATAGGCAAGTTGCTCACCATCAGGCGACCATGCAGGGGACATTAAAGGCTGACTTGAGTTAAGCACAGTGCGCTCATTAAAGCCGTCATAATCAGAAATGCGCAGCTGATAGCGGTATTTCGCTTTATCATCAATAACCACATACGCAATTCGCGTTAAAAATGCGCCTTTTTCGCCCATCAGCGCTTGATAAATAAGATCTGAGATACGATGTGCGTAAGGACGCACTTGCTCTGGCGTGACAGTTTTTTGATGATTAAGCAAAATGGGCAGCTCAGTAGCAGAGCGACCTTGCGCGCTGGCCCGAACCATATCGATAAGCTGATAGCGGATCAAATAGCCGCCGCCCTCAGCGGGAGAAATCGTGCCTGTTACCAGCGCATCAACACCCGCCGCAGACCATTTAGCAAAATTGACCTCGTCATAATGCGACGGTAACTCCGGCAGCTTTTCCATCGCTAATGGCGAAAATTTGCCGCTGCGCTGCAGATCAGAAGCAACCACTTTGGCAACTTCCGCGGGAGGAGAGCCTGCTCCTTGCCATTTAAAAGGGACGATCGCAATAGAGCGAGCTGAATTGACCCCTTCAGTGATGTACAGCTCTAGCGCCGCATGAGCAAAGCTTGTACTTACCATCCATAAAAATGCAGCAAAAAGACTGCGTGCTATTACCATTGCTTACCTCGTTTACAATTGAAAATTGAGATTAATATTTCTCAATTTTTCCACTACCTCAGATCCCGATGGCATTGGAAATTTGTTGATGTTAACTACACTTGCCTTCGCCGAGCGGCAAAGCACTGGATCGCCAGATAACGCAGTCACGCTAAGCACAAGCCCATCCGGGGCTAAACGCAGATTTAGCCGGCATCCTTTTCCTTGCATCGATGGATCAATCAACCATTTTTGCTGGATCATCACTACATATCGGTTAGACCAGTTTGAAACCTCATCAGCTACGTATTTAGCTCGAGCCGAGGATAGCTGCTCCGTTTCCGACTCGAGTTCGCTAAAAAGGTCGTTAAGCGCAGCCTCTCTTTGTGCTTTTTGTTGTTGCGCTTTAGCAGCATCTAACTCTGCAGCCTTACGTTTTTCTTCAGCTTCACGCGTAGCCGCTTGCGCTTGGCGCTGCGCTTCAAGCTGTTTTTCTTGCTCAAGTTTGGCTAATTGAGCTTGCTCTTGTGCAAGACGCACAGCTTCTTCAGCCTTGAGCTTTTCCTCTCTTGCCTTTTCCTTTTGCTTAGCAAGCAGCAGTTTTTTCTCTTCTGCTTCTTTTGCTTTTTTCTCAGCGTCACGCGCCCGTTTTTCAGCTAATAGCTTTTGTTTTTGCAGATCACGCAGTCGCTGCTCTTCTTGTTCACGCTGCCGCTCCATTTGCTGCGCTTTTTCTTCAAGCTTTCGCAGCCTATTGGCTTCTTGCTGCTTTGCAAGTGCTTGCTGCTCGCGAATTTTCTTCGCCTGCGCATGCACTAAAGCAGGATCGATAACTGTTGCCTGAATGCTTTGCCCTGTTACTTTAGGCGGCTTAGGCGTGGTAAGAGAGTCAAACTCCGTCCCCCACAACATGCCGACAATCAAGATCCCATGCAGCAACAATGAAAAAATGATGGCCCAAAAATAACCACCGCTCGCTTTTTTTTTCATAGAAGTTGTCTCACGATCCAAGTGGTTGCGTCATAAGCCCTACCGAACCCACTCCAGCTTGATTTAACGTATCAAGCACTAAAATGATCTCCGAATACGGCACTCGCCCATCTCCGCCAACTAATACAGAAGATTTAGGATTAACCAAAAGCTCCGCTTTCACAAACAACAAGATATCATTCATCGAAAGCCCGCGTTTCATCTCACCATTATTAACACTTAGCCCCAAATTTCCCTCAGCGTCCATCTCAACAATGATGAAAGAGCTAGGGTCTGAGTCTTTAGCAAGCTCTGCAGCAGTTTTTGCCGTCGTCGTTTGCGGCAGCTCAACATCGACGCCTTGCGTGACAAAAGGCGCCGTCACCATAAAAATGATCAAAAGCACCAGCATCACATCAATATAGGGAACGACATTGATTTCAGCGGCCATTTTGCGACGTTTGCGATGATAGGCCATCCGCTACTCCTTACCTACCGCAAACGCTTGGCGGTGCAATACACTTGAAAACTCATCCATGAAATTAACATAGGTGTTTTCGATTAAATTAACTTTAGAGCTAAAACGGTTGTAAGCCATTACTGCGGGGATCGCAGCAAAAAGTCCCATCGCGGTTGCCACTAGCGCTTCGGCGATCCCTGGCGCTACCATAGCAAGTGTTGCTTGCTTTACCGCGCCGAGCGCAACAAACGCATGCATGATCCCCCAAACCGTACCAAAAAGGCCGATATAAGGGCTAATAGAACCTACTGTGGCTAAAAAGTTAAGGCTTTTTTCAAGCTCCGTTACTTCTTTGGAAAGCACCACTCGCATTTTGCGATAAGTGCCTTCCATGATAGCTTCCGGCATCTTGTCGTTACTGCGATGCAGACGCGCAAACTCTTTAAATCCTGTGTAGAAAATAAGCTCGCTGCCTGTTAAGTCATCGTGTTTTCCTTTCATCTCTTGAAAAAGAGTAGAAAGATCCATGCCAGACCAAAAGCGGTCTTCAAAATAGTCAGACTGTTTTTTAGCAACCGACAACACCCGCGAGCGTTTCAAAATCATTGCCCATGAAATAACTGACATCGTCATTAGCATTAACATCACAGCTTTAACCAGCAGGCTTGCCTGTAAGAACAGATCAAGAATTGAAAGCTCAGCGTTCACGAAATATCTCCGATTTTATAAATTGTGGAATGGCAATAGGTTTCATTTGCTGCGTATTAATGCAGGCGATTTTGACATCAGCCTTGCAAATTACCGCGCCAGAATGTGCAACAAGAAGCTGCGAAAAAGTTAAACTTGCAGCGCGTAATTCGCTAATGTGCGAATTCACCACTAAATGATCATCTAAAGTTGCGCCTTGCAAAAAATCAATCTGCATATTGCGCACAACAAATGCCGTATGCTCTGCAAGCAATATTTTTTGGGTTATGCCCCGCGAGCGTAAAAACTCAGTACGAGCCCGCTCAAAATATTTCAAATAATTAGCATGGTAAACCAGCCCGCCAATATCTGTATCTTCGTAGTAAATTGTGACAGGCCACTGAAAAGCGGTTTCTATTTGCATATTCGTCCAATAGACCTAAAAGCAGTGACGGCTACTATAACCGAGATACAAGTTTCAATAAATGACAATACTGCGAGTTAACTATCTAAATTAAAAGGAAAAATAAACAATTGTGACCTCATTGTTATAAAAAAAGCGACAGTCAAACTGCCGCTTCTTTATATAACTTTATTATTTTACTGATCTTGTTCCATTGTCTTACTATTTTCTAACCATAACGCATGGATGATCGAAAATGAGCAAGCCAGTAATACCCCAATAAACCAAACGAAATACCACATGAACCTGCTCCTTTAATAAAGATTATTTTTGTTGTCTTCAATAAATTTACTATCGAGACGGCCAAACATCTTATAGTAGCTCCACGCTGTGTAGCTCAGCACAATCGGCACCATTACCATGGCAACATTCGTCATGATGCTAAGAGTGAACTCGCTTGAAGTCGCATCCCACAAGGTTAAGCTGTGGCCAGGATTGAGGCTTGATGGCACCACAAACGGGAACATGGAAAATCCAGCCGTTAAAATGATCCCCGCCATCGCAAGGCTTGAGCTAACAAAGGCTAACGCTGGGCGCTTTAAATAAGAAAAACGCGCCGCTGCTGCCAGCATGCCAGCGCCAAGTAGCGGCGCTAAAAACAGCAATGGATACTGCAAGAAATTGTTAAACCATGCCCCACCTTCACGAGCAACCTCTTTATTGAGCGGATCACTAGGCGCACTCGTTGCAACTTCTGAAACGAGCACAAAGCCGTCCAAGAAAATAACCCAAATGCCAGCGAGCACAAACAGCACAGCAGTCGCTGCAGCCACTTTTTCGCCGATAAAGTTTGCACGCTCACGCAGCTCGGCGGTGGTTTTCATTTGCAGCCAAGTTGCGCCTTGTGTTAGCAGCATACCCACGCTGATCAAACCGCAAAGAATGCCAAACGGATTAAGCAGCCCAAATAAGTTACCGTGGTAGGTTGGGCTTAGCAGCGCGTCAAAGCTAAAAGGCACGCCTTGTAGCAAGTTGCCAAACGCTACGCCAAAGATCAATGCTGGCACACAACTGCCAATGAAAATCGCAATATCCCACATGGTGCGCCAACGCGGATTTTCAAGCTTAGAGCGATAGTCAAAGCCGATAGGCCTAAACCAAAGCGCTGCCAGCGTCACAATCATCGCGCCATAAAAGCCAGAGAATGAGACCGCATAAGCTAAAGGCCACGCCGCAAATAGCGCGCCCCCCGCTGTAACGAGCCAAACTTGGTTACCATCCCAGTGCGGCGCAATAGAGTTTATCATCACCCGCCTTTCGCTGTCGGTTTTGCCAATAAAAGGCAGCAGCATACCAACGCCCATATCAAAGCCGTCGGTGATAGCAAAGCCTATCAGCAATACACCAATTAGCAGCCACCAGATCAGGCGCAGCGTTTCATAATCAAACATGATCCTCTCCTTTACGCATTGGCAGGTTGATGAGGAAGTGACGCAGATTGCTCAAAATGGTAACGGCCAGTTTTTAAACTGCTTGGGCCAAGTCGAGCAAATTTTAGCATTAAGTACACTTCCACTATCAAAAACAGAGTATAAAGCGCAACCACAAGGCCAATCGTCATCAAAATATCATTCGCCGTTAGATTGGATGCTGCAATATTGACCGGTAAGATCTCGCCCACAGCCCAAGGCTGACGGCCATATTCTGCAACAAACCAACCGGCTTCCACCCCAATCCAAGGAAGCGGCAGCCCCCACAGTGAGGCTTTTAATAGCCAAGGTTTTTCGCAAATTTTTTGCTTATACGTTTGATAGAAAGCCATGCCAAAGAGCGCCAACATCGCAACCCCGCAGCCGACCATGATCCTAAATGACCAAAACAGAGGTGCAACTTGCGGTATGGAGTCTTTCGCCGCTTTTTTGATCTGCTCTTCTGTTGCATCCACCACCTTGTCAGTTTGCCCTTTTAGCAGCAAACCATATCCAAGATCTTGTTTTAAAACAGAAAACTTCGCCAAATTTTCAGCAGTACGTTCACCGGCGCGCAGTTTTTCTAGCAGTGCGTAAGCTTGAATACCATTGCGGATCCGTTTTTCATTCATATCAACCAGATCGCGCAGCCCTATCACTTGCTCATCAAGCGAGCGAGTCGCAATCAAACCAAGCACATAAGGGATCCTAATGGCGTAATCGGTTGTCATGGTTTCTTGGTTTGGGATCCCAAACAAGGTGAATGCCGCAGGAGCAGGCTCGGTATGCCATTCCGACTCAATCGCAGCAAGCTTAACTTTTTGTACATCACCTAGCTCATAGCCTGATTCATCACCCAGTACGATGGTTGACAAAATGCCCGCTAAACCAAATGACGCAGCAATCGCAAATGAACGCTTAGCAAACGCAATATCACGCCCTTTAAGCAAATAGAAAGCGCTGATCGCAAGAACAAACATCGCACCAGTGGTATAACCTGAGGCGACAGTATGCACAAATTTTACCTGCGCAACGGGGTTTAATACTAAGTCGGCAAAACTTGTCATCTCCATGCGCATGGTTTCAAAATTAAAATCGGCGCCAATCGGGTTTTGCATCCAGCCATTAGCGACCAAAATCCAAAGCGCAGAAAAATTTGAGCCCAGTGCAACAAGCCAAGTCACCACCAAATGCTGACCTTTAGAGAGGCGATCCCAGCCAAAAAAGAACAATCCGACTAAGGTTGACTCTAAGAAAAAAGCCACCAAGGCTTCAATCGCCAGCGGGGCACCAAAAACATCACCTACATAATGCGAGTAATAAGACCAGTTCGTTCCAAATTGGAACTCCATGGTTAAACCTGTCGCAACACCGAGGGCAAAATTAATGCCGAACAATTTCCCCCAAAACTTGGTCATATCTTTATAAATTTGCTTATCCGTTATCACATACAGTGATTCCATGATGGCAAGTAAAAAAGCAAGTCCAAGCGTGAGCGGAACAAACAAAAAGTGATACATCGCGGTCAGTGCAAATTGCAACCGCGATAGCTCAACAACGTCAGTAAGCATGTTAACTCCTTCTACGCCACAAAATTTTATTCTGCTCAAAGATATCTTACAAAATACCAGTTTGGCTTTTTGATTTAGTGCAGAATCACGCAACAAAAAAGATCGAGAGCAACCTTGCTGTGTGGCAATCGCTCATGATCTTTGTGCAAGTAAGGTGCTAATGGTCAAACAACAATTAACAAGATAGCTGCTGATATAGCCAAAAGCGCACAGGCTTCCCTTTATAATAATCAAAAAAATGCTCATACGTTGACTTTTATCAAAATAACCGCTTTTTTTGAATCATTAAAAGCTTGACTCGTCCTTACGCGCAGTATTGTAAATTGTCATGAAACAAAGACCAGAACTTTAAAAGCTAAAAGGAGGGAAAATTACGCAGTCGCCGTGTATTTGCTTATAAAATAACAAGTAGCGCACAATTGCGCGCCACCCTTAACCTTTTTTACACCTTAAAATGGCATTTTAAAGCCAGCAGGCAGTTGCAAGCCGCCTGTCACAGCAGCCATTTTTTCTTTTTGCGCCTCAGCAATACGACGCACCGCATCATTAAAAGCGGCAGCGATGAGATCTTCTAGCATCTCTTTATCATCGCCCATCAAAGATGGGTCAATTTCAACACGGCGTACATTGTGATTACCGGTCACCAAGACTTTAACTAGACCTGCGCCCGACTCGCCCATCATCTCCATATTGGCAATATCATCTTGAGCTTGCTGCATGCGCTCTTGCATCTGCTGCGCCTGCTTCATCAAATTACCCATTCCACCTTTACCAAACATAATATTTCTCGCTTTTCATACAGTTAAAGAGGACGAATGCTCGTTTCGTCAAGTACGGCGCCAAACCCTTGCTGCGCCAAAATGACAAAAGGATCCGTGTGCAAACTCTGTTTTGCCTGAGCAAGTTTATCGGCATAAATTTTATCCCGCCATTCAAGCGGCGTCACACCCTGCTCATCATTAATTTCGATATGTAACACAACGCTAGCGGCGAAGTGCTCGCTAAGAGCCTGTGTTAATGTCTTGACATGAGAAGGCGTTTGCAAGTGAGCCTGCGCGGCGCGCAAATAAAGGCGCACGGTTTCTCCCTCTTGCTCCATCGCGGCATTTAACACCAGCTGCTTGAGCAGTTTAGAAATAGGCAGCTGTGCCACGCTACGGCTCCAAGGGTCTTGCTCACAGGCTTCAAGCTCAAGCTGACGCTGCATTTGTGGCGTGCGCTCATTTTGCAGCGTCGATTTTATTTGTGCCGCAGAAAGCGCTTGCGGCGTTTGCTCAGGAGCCGAGCTTGCCTGCCAGCGGTAATTGTGATCGTAGAATGCTCTGTCTGCATCTTGCTGATTTTCTAGCGCATCACTTTCTTCTTGCTCTTCATATGCGGGCGCTTCAGTTACCATTGCAGTGCTGCGCGTTTGCAGCTCAGGCGCAAGCTGATCTGTATCAATATGACTGAGCGGCTTAGAAAAAGAGGCTGGCGCGCCATCATTTGTGTTAGTTGCAGCGCTCTTGTTCTCTGACGGCTTTTTTTCTTGCGTGTTATTTTCCTCAATAGCATCACGGTTTACAGCCGTGTTAAAAACGCGCTCTTGAATGGTGTCGCTAAGCTTAAGCGGCTCTTGCTCAAAATAATGATCAGCT
>JBOFXO010000133.1:0-3668 GCA_051654185.1 Vibrionaceae bacterium
GACGACAATTTGATCTTACAGCGCATGTTATTAGCGTATGAGCGCGGCAACCGCTCTTTGCTCAATTTTTTATCTGATCAGCTGAGCAACAAGCAAAAAATGCTTGGCAGCAAAATGGTGATGCTGCTTGATAACCCGCTGGCGCTTTCGCAGCATATCCGCAGCCAAACCAAGCTTTCTGCCACTGAGAAAAAATTTGTCTTTCTTGTGCTAAAACGTCAAGCAAAGAAAAATCCTCTTGCAGCAAGCCGGCTATTTTCAACCAACGTGCAAAACTTCAATTTAGCGCGCCAAGAGCAAATGAAAATTGCCAATACCATCATTCACCACTCAATGGCGACGAGCAGCGATGAGCTGGCCGCATGGCGTGACACTTGGCTTGCCAAATCAAAAGATGAAGCCTTGCTTGAGCGACGCTTTCGCTTAGCACTCACTAATAACGACTGGCAGCAGATGCAATACTGGTTTGATCTGCTTCCTAAAGAGGCGCGCGCACAAACCAAATGGCGTTACTGGCAAGCTCGCATGCTACGCCAGCAAGGAAAAACGGATAAAGCTCAGCAAATATTCCAATCGATACTCGGTGAGCGCGACTTTTATAGCGCCGCGGCCGCAACGCATTTACGCAAACCTATTGTTATACCTTTTGAATCGGCGCCCTTTACTGCACACTCGCTTAACAGCTTTAAAAGCGCGCTGTCTCGGATCACCGAGCTGCATGCGGTAAATCAACCCTTTGACGCTCAAAAAGAGTGGCGAGCAGTTTTGCAAAAAGCGTCACACGAGCAAAAAATCAGTTTGGCTAGCTACGCGTCAAAACAAGGCTGGCATGAGCACGCTGTGCAAGCAACCATTTCCGGTCAGCTTTGGGGCCTTCTTGAGCAGCGCTTTCCACTTGCGCATAAAAAGGAGTTCAAGCAGTTTAGCCAGATGTTTAACGTCTCAATCACTACGCTGCTTGCCGTCTCGCGCCAAGAGAGCGCCTTTAACGCTAAAGCACGCTCTTCGGCGGGCGCGCGAGGCCTGATGCAGCTTATGCCTGCAACGGCAAAAGCGACATCTAAAAAGTTAGGGATCCCGCTGCGCAATTTAGATGCGCTGCACGATCCAAAAACCAATATCCATCTAGGAAGCAACTACTTGCGCAGCTTGCTCGACCGTTTTGAGCAAAACCGCGTTCTCGCCTTTGCCGCCTACAACGCAGGACCACGCCGCGTTAATCAATGGCTTGATAACTCAAAAGGCAATTTAGATGTGTTTAGCTTTATTGAGGGGATCCCGTTTCGCGAGACGCGCGGTTACGTGCAAAACATCTTGATGTACGAGATCTACTATCGCAAGCTGCTCGGCATGCCGCTGACATTCTTGCAAAACGCAGAGCTCTCTTACAATTACTAGCCCCATAAAAAAGTGCCGCAAGGCACTTTTTCTTTTTCCTCAAAAAGTTATCTACGCGCCGAGCGATACCTTAGTTTATTTTGTATTTTTTAGCCGCTAAAAAATAACAGCTGCGCGATTTGCTTTGCAATTAGTGACCAGAGCCAGCTAAAGGTCTTTTAAGACGCGTAGTAACTTGCCATCCTTTTGCTATTTTTAGGTGAAACCGCGTAATTTAGACCACTATTGCCGCGCAAAATTTGCTCAATCGACGGCGAAAAAAGGGTTATTTGCTGCTAATTGCGCAGATTTTCAGCAATTAAACCAAATTTTATTTTTTTTGCTTTACAGAAAAAATCAAACTCGATATTATTACAACCACTGGAGAGATGGCAGAGTGGTTGAATGCACCGGTCTTGAAAACCGGCGAAGGTTTGTAGCCTTCCTAGGGTTCAAATCCCTATCTCTCCGCCAAATTAGAAGACCCGCCTTACGGCGGGTTTTTGCTTTTATAACACAAGTCAATTCATTTCTGTAGCACTCTTCTTTTTAAATTCTTCCTCGCAAGCACGACCGATAGTCGTGATTGTTGCAAAACAAGCAAATTTGTCGAGGGCAAAGAGCCTCAAAAAGCCTGAAGCCAAGCGCAACCTAGTTCATTTTGCCGCTTTGGGAAAACGCATCCGAGTCTTTGTTTATTTTACAAGCCGTTAGCCTTTTACCACTTCATAGCCTAGCAGCCTCTTAGTTTAGCCAAGCCAAAATTAACAAGCCACTTTGGCGCAGCGCTCACGCAATTTTTGCAATTCAAATGCAGCATTTTTAAGTGCTTGCGAATTATTCTTGATGCCAAGATCAGCCAGAGCTTTAGCTTCATAGCCTAATAACTGCAATAAGGCTTGCTTACGTGCTGTGGCCGGCTGCTGCGTATTGGCTCTTCCCCACGCATCTTTAAAACTTTTGTATGCCATAAATAAAGGTAAAAATGGCATCAAACGCTGGAGAAGATTGTCGCTGGGCATTGTTCCTGTGCTTACTAGTTGAGCTTTATAGGCGTGATCTTTTTCCATTCGCTCCATGCGCGCTAACCTATCAGGATCGCGTTGTAAAAGAGCATTTATCGTTTGCTGATACTCAAGATCAACCTGCTCTACTACCTTTTGCAGCTCATCTAAATCTTGCCCAGCAGCAGGAGCAACTAGGAGTGCGGCGGCTCCAGCAGCTGGTGGCGGTGATGGTGGCGGATAATGAGGCCCTCTTGCTGGCCCTGTCGGAGTTTGGACCACTTGATGACGCTGCGTGCCCTGCTGGGAATCGTAGTCTCTTATTGCGCAAATAACATCTAACTGAGTGACACCCTGTAATGGAGCATGGTTTAAAGAGCTCACGCGGTATGTGCGCAGTACGTGATAGACAGGGCTAGTTGATGTCTGGTAAATAACAGTCCTTATTTCCTCACTGACATTAACTGCTTGCCCCCGAATTGTCAGTGGTATTAAAGGGCGGCTTGGGCCAAACTGTGGCAGCTGATCGACCCATAAATGCTCTGTAACACTATCACCATCATTTACATTATCATTTGGGCGCAAAACCCTATTATTTGCACTGCCTACCGCCATTATTTTTTGATTCCTACCGCTTAAAAATATCCATTAATTCAAAGGGCAAGACTATCGAAGCAATTGATCTCTTTCATGTGAAATAAGATAAGAAAGAAGCATATACGGCGTCTATTTAGGAGGAAAAATAAAGGCTCTAAGTGATATGCAAATGCAACTTATTAATAAGTCATGAAAATTTTCAAGTTAGAGCAAAAACAATCGCTTTGATCTATGTAGCGCAAAGATCATGGTCTTTCATGCATGAACAAATTAAAATCACGCTGAAGCAAAAGTGGCAGCAATCGCGCGCCGTGCTAACAGCGCACGCAAATTTACACTTTAACTTACAGACTAAAAGTTTTCATAAAACACGTAGCTTGCTTGGCGCGCATCAAGCACATCCTTGCAGCTTTCAACCATTGCTGAAGCGCCGCACAAATAAAAATCGGTTGTTTCTGGCGTAAATTCAAAATGTTGTAAAGCCTCACTCACCCTTCCTGAAAAGCCATCGGCAGGCGGCTCGCTGCGACTTACGCAGCGCACAACACGGGCAGGCAAAATAGCGCTTGCTGCAGTGATATCTTCTTCAAGCGTACGGCAGCCAAAAAATAATACGGCGTCTTGCAAACAGCCTTGCGCCTCAAGCGCGGCAAACATCGGCAAAAAAGGCGCAAGCCCTGTCCCCGTAGC
>JBOFXO010000134.1:0-3755 GCA_051654185.1 Vibrionaceae bacterium
GGTCACTTAGCAGGAGATGCTGCTAATTGTTTTAATAGCACTATAGCTGAGCATTATAACTACCAGTTAAAGCCTCACACTAACCCAAATGGGCGTACTTTTGCATCCTTTATGGATGAATTTACTGCAAAGGCACACAAAGGATTTACCAATTTTTTTGAGCAATTTACCGATGCTGATATCGCTAAAAAAGTAGAGCGATTAACACCACAAGAAGCGGCGAAGCTTGATGTAAAACTTGCCGAAGATCTTGAGCGTTTTTTAAGAAAAAACGGCGATTTAGAACAAAATAATCAAGCTGTTATCGATAATTTGAAAGCTGCAGGTAGTGCGGCACAGCGTGATCTGAGGCGCTTTGGATTTTCATGCGAAGGTGTTGCGCCCACTCTAGAACAGTTACAAGCGGTAGCCTACAAAAGGGCAGAAGAGCTCGCGCAAAATAAAAAAATGGCTCATTTAAAGCAGCAATTACCGCGTTTTCCTGAGTGGTTACTTGGTAAAAATTCATCATCTTATGAAAATAAGCAAGGCAAGTGGCCTTGTGCTGAAGCCGAAGAAAAAATCCCAAAAACGCAATTGCAAGAAAGTTACACTTTTGTAACCCCACCGCAAGCAGGCCTTATCAGCACAGTCACTGATAGCAGCTTGCCAATAGAGCTAGTAGAAGAAAAAAAAGTACAGGATGCTCAAAGAGCGCCGCACCGACTAGGAATAGTTGAAGATATTCACTTAATAGCGCCGCCGAGCAATGATGAGGCACCTGCGAGTAATGGCGCGTTTTTCTTTGGCGGCGCTGATGCGGCGCCTGTTAGAAAAAGATCGGCTTCAGAAACGCAAGACGTTACAAAATATACTACAGCATACAGTAGCTTTGCGGCATCAAATGAAGCTAACGCGGTTCAATCACATACAACTAACGCAGTCCAATCATCAGCAGAAGATACCACAAGTAAACAGCTTACAAATATCGTAGCGCCATCAACATCGGCAGGAAAGAACAGTGCGTCAGCAACGGCAGAAAATACCACTGTTCAACAGCTTACAAATATTGCAGCGCCATCAACATCAGAAAGAACGAGCAGGGCACCACCAACAAGCACTGCGCAATTAACTTATGCCACTCTATTTTTAAACGAAGCAGCATCCCCAAAAACAGAATATGAAGAGGCATTGAGTTGGTGCGGAAATAATACTGATAACAAAATTGTCTGCGCCCAAAAAATGTTACACCTTGCAAATCTCTCAGAGAAAAGCAGTTCTAGCAATAACTCAGCAGATCTAGCTCAATCATATTTTGATCGTGAATTTGCTAACCACACTGCATCACTACTGAGCGAAGCACAAAAAGCATTTAATGAATGGCAAACTGTAGTTAAAGAGCTTGAGCAGCTACAAAAAAATTCAACATTATCACAAACGGTAGTTGAGCCTCTCACAACAAACAACCACACAGTTAAAAGCGTTCTTAGGTTCTGCAAAAAAAATGCTGATAAAAAAGCCAAGTGTGCTCGTAAGTTAATTGAACTACCAATCTCTGCAAATAGAACTGAAGCTATTGAGTACCTTAAAAACGGTACTGATAGTTTTATTCATTTCACTCGAAGAAGAGCGGGCGCGTGGAACATGACGGTGCATTATCTGCAAGAGCAGTTTGCCAAGCAAAGGCCAATAATGGCATTGACCGCCGTGCCAACAACAGATAGCAAAGCTACCACTATCTGTAAGCTAAAGCCGCAATATCTGTGTGAGATTATGCGACTAGCAACTGTTGAAAAAGATCTGTGTTTCATTGAACGGCCTACGGACGGCAGTATAAGAAAATATGCTTACAATAAGGATGCGCTTAAAGGCACGATGGAAGAGGGGTATGCTGTTGCGTATTTGCATGATACGCACCCAGGGTATTTCAATCCCGATTGGATGGCAGGTATTCCTAATGACGCAAGGTTGAGCAATATCTCAATACCTGGAACGCACAATTCTTTATCCAGACATGGTGGCGATGTAGTACAAACGCAATCTCTTGATATTAAAAACCAATTAGATATGGGGATCCGCTATTTCGACGCGCGCTTTAAATATCGCAATGGTGAGCTCTATGCTTATCATGGTATCATTTCGCAATTTACTACTTTTGATGAATTTTTGCATGATATTTCTAGATTTTTGGATAAAAAACCATCAGAAACAGTGTTGATCCGCATGCAAAATGAGGATGGAGCGGAAGAGCACACAATGGAATTTCACAACAAATTTCGAGAGGTCGTGAATAAGTATTGTTATAACAACGTTATTCCTGAAACAGACAATCCACCACTGAGCGAACTGCGTGGTAAATTTCTCTTCATTGACGACTTTAGCAAATATGGCTCAAGAATAGGCCTTGATCGCATAGACTTTAACATCCAAGACAGTTATAAGCTAAATAGCAATTGGGATCTTGCAGAAAAATGGAAAAAAATCAAAGCGCATTTCGCCAAGCTTGCAAACAATGAGGCTAATAAGATCTCTCTTAACTACCTATCGGGCTCTGTCGGTTCATTCCCTTATTTTGTTGCTAGCGGTAAGTCATCGCCACATGGGCCAAGCTTGTGGACCGGTGTATCTACTACCGATAAAAAAATCTATGAAGATTTTGTGCATAAACACTGTTTAGGCCAGCTATGCAGTATTCATTTTAAAGGTATTAATGCACTAACCCTAGCGGAAATTGAAAAGAACCCCCACAATAATTTTGGTGTTGTGGTCATGGATTTTCCTGGCGCAGCTCTTGTTGACGCCATTATTCAAAGCAATAAACGCCATCATAATGAATGATTGCCGGCAAATTTATTGCAAGTGCTAGCCGTAGCGCTCATGCCTCTACCAGCCTTATAACGCAAAAAATAAACCTAAGGGTTTTATGCCACTTAAATCCATCACGCTTGCCTTAAGCGCGGCGCATCCTTCTTAGGTTTGGCTAAAGCTTTGCCATAAGTTTGACAAAAAATAGCTGTGATCAATGAAATCTCGGTCGTTTTTGCCGCAAAAAAAGAAATTAAAGTGATATGTGAAATTTGATGAGATCTTAACTTATTGTTTTTATTTTGTTTTTTATAAAAAATTTTTTTTGGCCAATTAGGGTTTGGATGGGCAATTGTTTTTTTGTTTTATTCACTTAAATTATGTGTAAAAACGTGCGTCGATGAACAACATTCCGTTTACACATGCAAAGGAAATATTATGAGTATCAATAGTGTCGGTAACCAAGGTTCGAGTAATATTAACAGCGCAAGTGTGGGTACAGGCAGCAGAAGCTTTAGCTTGGCCAATATAAGCATTGCTGGCGTTAGTTCCTCAAACTCACATATACAACCAGATACTGGCAGTGCGGCAAGTCAGCCATCTTCACGTGGATTTAGAGCGCGAGTTCGACAGTTCTTTAACAACTTACGCAGTTGTTTTAGCTGTTATAGAAGCAGCAGCTCATCGACTCGCAGCAATGCTCCTAGCCCCACTTTGAGTGGTAATCTTAACGCAGGCTTCGATGGCGATGGTGAGCATATTTATGCTGAAATTGCTTCTCTATCAAGCTCTAGCTGCAGATCTCAAAGCCCTAGCACATCTCAAACATCACCGTCAGCCAGCCCAGCGCGCTCTGTGAGAGACGGAGCAGCGGCTGGTTCTAGCGTAAGAAGTGTGGCAACATCAACAGGCTCAGCAGCCGGCTCGTCAATTGACAGTAATACGCTATCATCCGGCTTTTTTGTTCTAAA
>JBOFXO010000135.1:0-1368 GCA_051654185.1 Vibrionaceae bacterium
TCACACACCGCTTGCGCGACGGCATCCGCCTTGCCTCCTGGCTGCCAAATATAGAAAACCATACTAACGCTAACTTGCGCATGTTTAATTTGCTCTGTGATCAGCGATAAAACTTCGTCTGTGCTGTCATGTAGCGCAAGCTGATTACCACTGATGGCAGGAATACCGATCCTGTGCAAACAAATATCGTGCACCGCTTTTGCCGCAGAGCTTAATTTTTCACTTTCTGCTGCGATTGGCTGTGTACTATTAGCGAACCAGCTTTGATAAGGCGAAAACATCGCCTTCGTACGCAAAACTCGCTTGCGACCAAGGTTTAGCTCACCAAAAAGAAAATAAAATACAACACCAAAAATCGGTAGGATGTAGATCACCATGAGCCACGCAAACGAAACGCCAATTGGCCTGCGCCTTAATGCTAAACGCATGGTCACAGCCGCGATAAGCAGCCAGTAAAAAAAGACGCCCGCAAAATTAATAATTTCAAAAACTTGAGTCATTTATCCGACATTCCGTACCTGATTTAGGAATAAATTTGCCGATACTGCTCGCCTAGCACATCGAGAATGATCTGTTGCTCTTTTTTTGTTAACTCGATTACTTGCAGCAGGGGATCTCCCTACTAATCGCCATGAATACCACCAAAGCGCAAAAAGATCCAGCATGTACTGGTCTCGAGTTGGCTTCTTCTTTTATATCCACCCCCACCATTTTGCTCCACGGATTTTGCCAGATCCGATAGTCAAGTGCTGCGAAGCAACAACTGATCACACCATTAGCAATGCTTTCGCGCGTTGTTTTTTTTAATACAGCGACGAGGTTAAAATTTTTAGGCATTGAGTAAGCCAAAGCTGGCTCAAGTCTGCCGCGCTTAATAGGCAACAAACAGCTCAGCCATGGTTAGCTTTTACTGTGATCATTGATTGCAAAGATAAATATCTGCGTTTAGCACGCGCTATGCAACTTACCTACGCTGGCCCCCTTAACTCTTTGCTAGTAAATTGGCAGCCGATCAAAATTTCACCTGTGTAGCCTCGAGATACAACAGAGATGAGAACACTGACGACTTCTGCATTTAGCTGTAGCTGCGCTAGATCTACAAAAAAATGGTTTAGCTCAAGTCCATATCGATCTATGAACAAAGCGCCGAGCGTATAATTTGGCGAAGATTTGAGCTCACAGTGATAGGCTTTTTGCAGCGCGCGTTTTAAAGCAAAACGGCAGTGCGCAGCAGGCATGCGGGCGTGGAAGGTTAATGGCCGCATAACCTCTACTTTTAACAACGCTAAAAAAAGAAGATCGCCATTAGGCCTATCCCCAACAGATAAAGACCTGTCAGGAGATAAGCCATTCTACCTACTAAAACTA
>JBOFXO010000136.1:0-6287 GCA_051654185.1 Vibrionaceae bacterium
GGACCGTTGTCGCTGACCGTGATTTTTAAAACGCCGGTGCCGTCATTCTTAATTTGCTTTTGCGCCGTCACCACAATTTTTCCGCCAATCGGCGTATAGCGAAGTGCATTGTCAACAAGGTTGCTAAAAAGTAGCTCAAGCAAAGTCGACTGCCCCAAAACAAACAGCGGCTCGTTTATCTCAAGCGCCAGATCTTGCTCTTTTTTGAGTGCAAGCGGCGTAAGTTGGCTTAGGACAGCCTGCAAAGTAACAGTCAAATCAAGGCGGCTTTGCACCATTTTTTGCTGATTATCAATACGCGCTAAAGTAAGAAGTTGGCGAATGAGCCTGTCGCTACGATCAAGCGCACTGAGCATTTTTTTTAGCGACATTTTTCGTTCATGGTCGCTGTCTGCCGCCAATGCATTTTCACTGTGGATACGCAGCACAGCTAGCGGCGTGCGCAGCTCATGCGCGACTTCATTGGTAAATTGCTGCTCTCGCTCAATAGTGGTAGCTAATGCTTCGAGCAGCCGATTGGTTTCTTTAACTAAAGGCTCGAGCTCTTGAATATCAAAATCAAGCTCTAAAGGACGTAGGTTGGTTGGATCACGCAGGCTTATTGCATTACTTAACTGGCGCAAAGGTTGCAACCCGCGCACGATCAGCCAAAAAAGTAACGCAAGTAAAACCGGCAAGGTACAAAGCAGCGGTACAGCGCCCACAACAGCCAAAGTATTAGCTAGCTCCTCGCGGTCACCGTCAAACTCTGCGGCAATCAGCCAAGTTTGCTCATTAGGGTTAAAAAAAGTAATGGTGCGATAATATCCATCATTAAGTGCTACATCACTAAAACCGGGCACTCGCGGCGTTAAAGGTTCAATGGGGGCGTTTGATGAGCGCAGCAGTAATGAGCCTTTATTATCGAATAATTGAAAATGGACTATCTCTCCAATCTCCTCCGAGAGTAACGCAATTTTTGTCTGTTCATATGTCTTCTCAAGTTCAGCGCTTGCCCTTGCATAGATTTCATCCGCCGGTAAGCGCGGCTCAAACTGCATTTTATTGTAAGAAATGTAGTCTTTGAGTAAGACATTGATTATATGAGCAGATTGCGCAAGCCTTGCATCAAAAAGCTCGGCCATCTCGTGGCGCGCTTGCATTGGGCCCAAAATCGCGCCAACCCCTAGCCCAAGCGTGATAAGTGATAAGATCCCTATCAGCAAAAAGCGACGGATAGACTTCATTCTTTTAGCCATCATTGCTACTCATCGTTTTGATCGTCTTGATTGGTGCTAGTTTGTACCTCGAGAAATGGCACGATATAACCCACACCACGGATGTTGCGGATCAAATTGTTATAGAA
The DNA here is from genome assembly GCA_051654185.1 of Vibrionaceae bacterium. Classification (GTDB taxonomy): domain Bacteria; phylum Pseudomonadota; class Gammaproteobacteria; order Enterobacterales; family Vibrionaceae; genus Enterovibrio. The sequence continues at coordinate 1,346 of JBOFXO010000136.1, forward strand.
TTTTTTCCTAAGATGATGAATATGCACGTCGACAACATTACTTTCGCCTCGCTCATCCCACCCATATAAACGCTGCTGCAATTGATCACGATTAAACACCCGCCCAGGCTGACTAAGCAGCTCTTGTAGCAGCTTGTATTCTTGAGGTGTTAACTTAACATCTGCGCCTTTGAACAAAACTTGCTGTGCTTGCGGATTAATGGTGATATCACCGTATTGTAAAATGGCTTGCGCCTGACCTTGACTGCGACGGATCAAAGCGCGCAGGCGGGCATCTAATTCTTTAAATTCAAAAGGCTTAACCATGTAGTCGTCTGCCCCGACATCAAGCCCTGCCACCCTGTCATCAAGCTTATCTCGCGCGGTTAAAATGAGCACTGGCAAGCTGTAGCCTGCTCGACGAACCTTTTTTAGCAAACTGATCCCGTCAATGTCGGGCAAATTAAGATCTAAGATAGCAGCAGCAAACTCATCACACTTGAGCGCCGCGAGCATCGACAAACCTTGCTGTAACCAATCTACCGTGTAGCCTGCTCGGCGCAGCGCATCCTGCATACCATCGCCGAGCATCGTATCATCTTCAATCAATAAAACTCGCATTGGCGCTCCTTTGCCAAAATTGACTTTATTTCTTATTTAGATAGGTTCGCCAAACGTGCTTTGATCTCAGCGCGCCTTCCTTCATCAGCCACTTTTCTTCCCTCACGGTCAGGGGCACTCAGAGCCTTTTCTAAATAGCTTTTTGCTTTAACCTTTTCTCCTTGTTGCAGCAAAAAATCGCCGTAAAAAAAGTTTGCATCAATGTCCGATGGCGCGACGGCTAATCCTTTCTCAAGATAAAGCTGCGCTTTTTTATTATCACCAAAACCGATAGGCCAACCAGGCACTTGATAATAAAGGGTTCCTAAAGTAGTAAGCGCTGCACCATTAAGCGCTGTTTGATCAACCGCAATCGCTTTTTCAAACAGTGTTTTAGCCTCTTTAACCAAACTTAGCGCACCAAGACCACCCTTAGCACCAGCCCAAGAGCTTTTAATGATGCCAGACCAGATCCAAAGCTGCACTTTTGCAGGATCGGCCACTGTTGTTTTGTCTGCTTGCAAGCTTAAGGCTTCAAAGCAGCTTTGCTGCACTTTTTTATCTGCTTTTTGATATTGGCAAACCGCCCACGACTCCACTAGAGGAGCAATGGCATTGTCTAAAGCTTGCGCGGGCTGGGCGCAAAACAGAGCGAAACTTAAAAAAGAGCTGCTAGCAACAGCCATTGCCACATTTTTATTTTTAGAATTCATCATGTTATTCACCTTTTAACCAAGCTTTGCAAATGCCTTTATGGTCGCTAGTTGCGCCGCGAGCACTTTATCGACAACTGCTGGTAGTAATGCATTGAGTCGTACTAAAAATTTTTCAGGCCAGCCAAGCCAGGTGCGGCGCAACTCTTCATCCAAAGAGCGCATCGCCTGCTCAGCGACAAATTCAGCCGTATCCGCTTTGATCCCAAGTTTTTCATTGAGTGCATAAACGTTTGGCGGGTTGAGCGCGGTTTTACTCGCTCTCGGTGCAAAATATAACACGCTGATCCCTGAGCCACAAAGCTCTCTGCCAAGCGCCTCACTAAAGCCTCTTAGCGCAAATTTTGTCGCACAATAAATGCTGTAACCTGGATAGCCAATAGCACCAAAACTTGAACCAATATTCATGATGATCCCAGGCTTATTAAGTTTCTCAAGCAAACTTTTACTTAGCATAATTGGCGCTTCAATATTAAGGCGTAGCTGCTGCTCAATTTGCGCTGCGGTTTGGTCTTCAAGCCAAGCAAACTGATTTACGCCCGCGTTATTGATCAATATATCAATTTTTTCATTTAATGCAGGATGTTGTAGCAGCGCTTGCCTGCCGCTTTCACAGCTAAGATCAGCGACTACGACTTGATGATTTTGAGGATTAGCAAGCTGCAGCTTTTGCGCTTCTAGCACCTCAAGCCTACGTCCGTGCAAAATAAGGTGCGCCCCTCGCAAGGCTAGCTCTTTAGCTAGAGCTTCGCCAATCCCGCCACTAGCCCCTGTCAGCAACACTCTTTTAGCTGTAATTTTCATAGATTACCTTCGCCGGTCACAAAGAACTTAATTGGCTAATTTCAGGCCATGCAACATGTCACCATAAAGCTTAAAAACTACTTTCGCGGCATGGATAATGGCGGCCTGATCTGAAGGGTCGCTCACCTTATTCATTAAATTTTCAAAAAATTTCATATGCTCGATATCGACATTGCCATGTGAAATGAGATAGCTCATCTGCTCAGGTTTTAATCCCAATTTAATTTTGAGTTGCTCTGCTACGGCGATTGCAATTTTGATGCTAGTCCCTTCTAAAACATATACCATGCCAAAAAAACCCATCGGATTACCGCGCGCAATTTGGTCATACAAAAATGCAACCATCAGCTCAATCGCAAGAGCAGGCTTACCGTTTTGTACTTTTTTCTCGTCATAGCCACAAGCTCGAATGTCATTTAAAATCCACTCTTGATGCCCATGCTCCTCATTAATGTATTCAACCAGTGCTTGGCGCACCCAGTTGTATTTTTGCGGTAATTTTCCGCCAGTTGCCATCAAAAGAGGCACTGTGTGGCTCACGTGATGATAAGCCTGTGTTAAAAAATCAATATAGGTATCAAGCGGTAAATCCTCACCGCGTAAGCAAGCGCCGATAATGGGAGCGCTCATCATCTGTTCACGCTCTTTTTCTGTCTCTTTTTGCAAGGTGTGATAAAAACTCATTTTGGCTCTCCTGCTAATTTGTCATTAACGGCTTGATTTATTTCTTTCGTAAAATGTTCAAAGATCAGTTTTCGGCGCGGGCGGCCATTGGCTGTGAGAAATTCGGCATTGTGTTTAAACGAGACTAAAATCCAAGTGTGAATTTGTGCATAGTCAGGAAGAGACCGATTAAGCTGCGCAATTTGCATGGAAAGCTGACTTTCCTCGCCCGCAAAAGGCTCTATAAGGGCGACATTGCATGGTAATCCGTCGCCAAACAAAACCAAGCGTGCAATTGCACTACAAGCTTGCGCCTGAGCTTCCACCCATTCAGGAGAAAAATTGCGGCCAAATGCCGTGATCTGAATATTTTTTTTGCGTCCTGTAATGTAAAGGTAGCCCTCTTCATCAAAACGGCCCAAATCTCCTGTGGCAATGAACGCATTTTTAAAGTCAGGCTCCCCCAAATAACCGAGCATTGCATTACCAAAAACGGTAATTTCGCCATCACTAGCAATCTTCACCTGCAGGTGGGAGAGCGGCTTGCCTACACTGCCGATTTTATTAGCATGGGGCGTGTTAACCGCTACAACTGAAGCGCATTCAGACAGCCCATAGCCTTCATAAACAGATAAGTGTAAATTTTTAGCGTGCTGCAGCAATGTGCTAGCGACAGCGCCTCCGCCAACAGTAATGTAGCGTATCTGCTGCAACTGTTTGAGCAGTAAAGGGTTTTTGCCACATAAACTGAGTAGCAAACGTAAAATCTCTGGCACCAGCACTAGACTGTCGGTAGGGTAACGCAGCAGCGCTTGCACTAAATGTTCAACATCAAGGGCGCTTGAGCCTTTAAAGCCAATCTCTTTTAGCGAAATAATTTTACTTTCAGCCCCCGCCAACAAAGGTACGTAAATACCCGTGATATTCTCTAAAAGATACGTTAATGGCAGCAAAGTAAAATGCGTATGCAACCCCTCCTTGGCAACATTTTGTGCAAGCGTGTTACTCACAGTAAAAATTTGTTCAGCAGCAAGACAAACGCCTTTAGGACTCCCTGTTGTGCCTGAGGTGTAAGTAATTTTCGCCGTTGATGGAGGTAAGGCGGCCTGCGCGGCAACCGCTTTTCGCCAAACACTGATTTTTTGCTCAGGCAGGCCAATAAGGGGAATTTCAATCGATTGCTCACGCGCAGCCCAAGCGCTTGGCAACGCACCAATACAAGCATCCGCGCCGCTATTTTCTAGCACCCATTCCTGTTGCGTTTTACTAAAAAAATCAGGCATTGGGATCACAACGATCCCACCTTTCATTGCGGCTAAATCGAGCAATGCCCACAATAAACCGTTGTCTAGCTGCAGCACCAATCTTTTGATTGCTAAGGCGTTAAGCTTTTTTTCTAATTGCAAAATGATCTGCCACAAGGTGTGGTAATCAACACTTATTGCACTGTCTGAAAGTGCAATTTTGCTCGGATCGTTCTGCGCAACATCAGCAATTTTTGTGAAAATGCTCATTGTGCATACCTTTATGAAATAAAGACTTATCAAAGCGAGGCATATCTGCTGATAACAAATTAAGCAGCAGGCTATTTTGCTCAAGCACCGCCCTGCCAGTATTGATATCACCCACCATCACTTTGGGCTGATTATTGTAGTACTCTCCCCACGCATCAGCGTCACTTCCCACCTTTTTAGCATCTGCTAAAGCAAGCTCTACAGGGTTTAAGCTGAGTCGTTCAAAGCTGTGGCGCAGCTTTGCTGTGCCAGTAAAAACAACAAAATCAAGCTGGTTATCGCACAATAATTTACACAATGCTGCAAACATCAATCGCGAATTGCCAGGTTCACCGCTGGCAAAATTGCCAACTTCAATAATTTTTTGGCGGGCAGGCACCGATATAGAAAGTTTTTGTGCTACCGCTTTTTCAATCGGCTGATCCAGATAGTTTTCTAAATACAAAGGACCAGAGCTTGCTAGATTCATTCCGCAAGCACCAACCAAAACGCCATCAGCGCGATACAACCCCGCTAAAATAGGCAAAAAATGGGGGATTGTGGCATTGAATGCTTTCGAGTACGCATCTTGAATATAAGCTTGCAATTGACTTATTTCTTGTGCTGATCGTGCCAAAACCAGCTTATAAGGAGAAACTGTCACGAAATTCATAAAAATGCCCTCATCCG
>JBOFXO010000137.1:0-2021 GCA_051654185.1 Vibrionaceae bacterium
GCTGTTATAAAACTTGCCACTGCAACCAAAAATAGTCTTTCTTTTCCTCTATTGCCGGCATTTGAAATTAATCTTTTGATATTGTGATTCTTTTTCTAAAAAACTCACAGAGCCTTTTTGCTTGTCCTAAATGCTGCGCAGCAAAGGCTGCGATTTCACCTTAGAGCTGCTAAGATATCGCCTAAAATAAGTGGTAGCTTGCAAAATTAGCTACCACTTAGCAAAGTATCCACTCTTAAAGGATGAATTATGGCAACAAGAGGCATTAATAAAGTAATTTTGGTTGGCAACCTTGGCGATAATCCCGAAGTTCGCTACCTTCCGAACGGCAATGCTGTTGCCAACATCACAATCGCAACCTCTGAAAGCTGGCGCGATAAAAATAGCGGCGAGATGCGCGAAAAAACTGAATGGCATCGCGTTGTATTGTTTGGAAAATTAGCGCAAGTAGCCGGTGAATACTTAAAAAAAGGCTCTCAAGTTTACATCGAAGGGCAATTGCAAACACGTAAATGGCAAGATCAGTCAGGCCAAGACCGCTACACTACCGAGATCATTGTGCAAGGCTACAGCGGTGTAATGCAAATGCTTGGCGGGCGAGCACAAAATAGCGGCGCAACCCCAGAATCACAATGGAGCGAGCCTTCAGCACCTGCACAAGCTGCATACGTGCCACAAGCAGCCCCTCAGCAAGCTTCACAATCAGCCCCTGCACAAAAATACACCGAAATTCCTGATTTTGATGATGACATTCCTTTTTAAGATAAAAATAAAAACCCAGCGCTGCTGGGTTTTTATTTTTATAGTGTTTGAAATACTTTTATTCGCAACACATTGGCTAACCGATAATTTTAAGCTCAATTACGGCTATTTATTCAAATGAAATTGCTCGTAACAATAATTGGTCGCCTCAATAAAGCCTTCCACACTGCCGCAATCAAAGCGCTTACCTTGGAATTTATACGCCAGCACACAGCCTTTTTGCGCTTGTTGTAGCAACGCATCTGTGATTTGAATTTCATTATTTTTGCCAGGCACGGTCGTTTCTAAAATATCAAAGATATCTGGCGTTAAAATATAGCGGCCAATGATGGCAAGATTGCTCGGAGCAGTGCCAGACTCAGGTTTTTCCACCATATTATCAATACGATAGATATTATCTTTGATAGGCTCACCCGCAACGATACCATATTTATGCGTTTCGTCAGCAGGCACCTCTTGCACCGCAACAATCGAGCAACGAAACTGCTTATACAGTGCCACCATTTGCGCTAGCACGCTGTTGCCTGGGTTGATGCACAAATCGTCTGCCAGCACTACAGCAAATGGCTCATCGCCGATCAGCTCTTTGCCCGTCAAAATCGCATGCCCTAGCCCACGCATCTCTTTTTGCCGAATATAAGTGAATGACGCCGAATCAATCGTGGTACGAATGTCTTGCAGCAACAGCTCTTTATTAGTCCCTTGAATTTGATGCTCAAGTTCATAATTTTTATCAAAGTGATCCATCAAGCTATGCTTACCACGGCCAGTCACAATACACATACTGTGAATACCAGCCTCTAAAGCTTCGTCAACGCCGTATTCAATCAATGGTTTATTCACAATCGGCATCATTTCTTTGGGCATCGATTTTGTTGCAGGCAAAAATCGCGTGCCGTAACCTGCCGCTGGAAATAAGCATTTTTTTATCATAAATAGCTCCATGTTGAGCGCAAAGACAATAAATCAAACGCGAAGCATATCATGCAGCGAGTAAAAATAGCGCTCTTTCTTATCTGATTGCGATCCATGCAAATTTGCACGCTAAATTAGCGCAAACGGAATAAAGCAAGCTTTTTGAGACAGGCAAGGCATTGACAGACAAAGCGAAATTGCAAATAAGAAAAAACCCAGCTTTAAGCTGGGTTTTAAAGAGTGGCGGAGCGGACGGGGCTCGAACCCGCGACCCCCGGCGTGACAGGCCGGTATTCTAACCAACTGAACTACCGCTCCGCAGTCGTATGACAAATTAGGTGTCT
>JBOFXO010000138.1:0-9302 GCA_051654185.1 Vibrionaceae bacterium
AAAATGCAAAGATCATTCGCCCTGGTTACGCCATCGAATACGATTATTTTGATCCTGTTGATTTAAAACAAACCTTTGAATCTAAATCGATCAAAGGACTGTTTTTTGCAGGCCAGATCAACGGAACGACGGGTTATGAAGAGGCTGCGGCGCAAGGACTGCTTGCTGGTGCAAATGCGGCATTATTTTCAAAAGATCAAGATGGGATCGTGCTGCGCCGCGATCAAGCATACATGGGCGTTTTGATCGACGATCTGTGCACGCTTGGCACTAAAGAGCCATACCGCATGTTTACGTCGCGCGCTGAATATCGTTTGTTGCTGCGAGAGGATAATGCTGATCTGCGTCTCACAGAGCTTGGTCGTCAGTTTGGGCTTGTGAATGATCAACGCTGGCAGCTTTTTGAGCAAAAGTTAGAAGCGATGGAGCAAGAAGCACAGCGCCTACGTCAAACTTGGATCCAACCTAATTCTGCGCATGTTGAACAACTTAACGCTTGGCTAAAAACGCCATTATCGCGAGAGGCAAACGGTGAAGAGCTATTGCGCCGTCCTGAGCTTAACTATGGATTGCTAACGAGTCATCCTGCATTTGCGCCTGCGCATAACAATTTACAAGCCGCAGAGCAGGTGGAAATTCAGCTAAAATACGCTGGTTATATTGAGCGTCAACGTGATGAGATAGAAAAATCATTGCGTTATGAGCAGACTGAAATTCCCAATGCTGTTGATTATGCTGAGGTCAAAGGGCTATCCAACGAGGTTCGCTTGAAATTGCAGCAAGCAAGACCTGCAACCATTGGTCAAGCTTCGCGTATTTCTGGCGTTACACCTGCAGCTATCTCGATCTTGCTCGTTCATTTGAAAAAGCACTGCATGTTAAAAAAAGGGGTTGCTTGATATGGACATTTCACAGATCACGGCCCTTGATAAAAAGTTAACGCAATTGCTTGAACGCAGCGAGTTATCTGTCAACGAAGAGCAAAAATCGCAGCTGCTCAAATTTGTTGCCTTGCTGCACAAATGGAATAAGGCGTACAACCTAACTTCAGTACGAGAGCCAAGCGAAATGTTGATAAAGCATATTATCGACAGCCTCGTTGTAGCGCCTTATCTTGATGGAAAAAATTTTATTGATGTAGGGACGGGTCCTGGTCTGCCAGGTTTACCGCTAGCAATAATTAATCCTGAAAAATCATTTACTTTGCTAGATAGCCTTGGCAAGCGAATTCGCTTTATACGACAAGTTGTGCATGAGCTTCAGCTTACTAATGTGTATCCTGTGCAAAGTCGAGTAGAAGATTTTCAACCTGAAACTGGCTTTGACGGCGTGCTTAGCCGCGCTTTTGCTTCTGCGCGCGACATGCTTGAATGGTGTCACCATTTGCCGCATAACAAGGGCTGCTTTTTGGCCCTAAAAGGGCAGCTTGACAGCCAAGAGCTTGATTTGTTGCCAAAGGATGATTATTTGATTGAGATCAAGCCGTTGCTCGTTGCTGGGCTTACTGGGCAAAGGCATTTGCTGATCTTAAAAAAACGTAACATTGAAAAACTTCATGTTTAGTTAATCTTCGCCGAGTCACGGTGAAAATTACTCAGGTTATTTTGCAGTCAAATTGGTATTGGCTGCAAAAAGTTAAACAAATCAATATGTTATTCTGTGCGTTGCCAGTTTCCAGAATCTTAAAAATTTTCTTTGTCGTGCTTTGAGCGAGCGCTGAGCTTTGTTTTTATTGTTTTAAGTTAGCTTTACCACTCTTTCCTACTTAAAAATGCTGCAAGTGTTACTTTTTTAAAAGTGAAAATTTTGCAAAGTAATTCAGGCAGCTCTTTTTCTTTCAATGAATATAATGCGACTGAATTTATTTTTCTTTCAAAATTATTCATACATCTTTTATTTATGACGACTAAAAAATAGCCAAATTCTTTTATGGGCAATAAAAATGATTATTTTTGCATTTTAAAAATGGTCTTACTGTTAATACAAAAAAACAATTTTTATAAGGAAAATGCATGCTCACTAGTGCTCTTCTTTGTTTTGTATGTTTTTTTTGCTTGTTGCTAAATGTTTTGTTCTGAAGTTTGAGAAACAGAAACAATAATTAAAATGATTGTGATTTTGTAAATTATTATTTGCTTATGCTCTTTTTGTTGAGAGATGAAAAATCGTTTCGCTAGCATTTTAATTATGGTTGTTGCTGCAAATGAAAAATTATTTTGTAGAGCGGGGCTTTGATCTGAATTTGCATTTTGTGAAATGAAGCATATAATTTTTTACAATCCTTGTGACTATACAGTGAATTGCTAATGCGTTTATGGATGGCGGACATATGATCGCTACGCCTATCATCAAGGGCCGGCACCTTGCAATGCAATCGATGCTGATCCAGCTAGGTGTTGCCGTGACAATATCAGTGCTGATGAGTTTTTTTGTGAGCTTAGAGTGGGGCGTAGCCGCTTTCGTGGGTGGGGCTATTTGTGTTGCAGCAAATGCTATCTTTTTTTTCTGTGCATTTCTTTTTAGTGGTGCAAGAGCTGCAAAAAAAGTTGTCGCCTCATTTTTCTTTGGCGAAGTGCTGAAAATTGTCCTTATTGTCGCGCTATTTGCTTTAACTTTTCGCTATGCCAAGGTAGAGATCTTTCCCCTCACATTAACTTTTTTACTGACTCTTACGGGGAACCTGTTTGCGCCAGTTTGTTTATTGACAGTAAAAAAATAGGATAAATTATGTCTGTGTCAGGTGAAGCGCTTACTTCGACAGAATATATCACTCACCACTTAACTAATTTGTCTACAGATAAGTTAGGTTTAGTGCCTGAAGGGAGTTTTTGGGCTGTAAATATTGACAGCTTGTTCTTCTCCATTTTGATTGGAGTGGCTTTTTTATGGCTATTCCGCAGCGTTGCGAAGAAAGCAACCTCAGGGGTGCCAGGAAAAATGCAATGCCTCGTTGAGATCATCTTTGAGTTTGTTGCAGGCAATGTTAAGGATACTTTTCACGGTAAAAATCCGGTCATTGCGCCACTCGCTTTAACTATTTTCGTTTGGATTTTCTTAATGAATACGATGGACCTTATTCCCATCGATTTCATTCCTCACCCTGCCCAGAGCTGGTTTGGTATTCCATATTTAAAAGTTGTGCCTACTGCCGATGTGAATATTACGCTTTCATTGGCTATTGGTGTGTTTTTCTTGATGATTTATTACAGCATCAAGGTAAAGGGGCTGGTTGGTTTTGCTAAAGAGCTTGCTTTGCATCCCTTTAACCACCCTTTGATGATCCCTTTTAACTTGCTTCTTGAGCTTGTTTCTTTGATTGCTAAGCCAATCTCTTTAGGGATGCGTTTGTTTGGAAACATGTTTGCGGGCGAAGTGGTCTTTATCTTAATTGCCGCTTTGATGCCTTGGTGGGCTCAGTGGTTGGGCGCTTTACCTTGGGCGATTTTCCACATCCTTGTTATCGCAATTCAGGCGTTTGTTTTTATGATGTTGACTATCGTGTACTTATCACAAGCGCATGAAAGCTCTCATTAAGTTTTAATTTTTTGTTCGGCGAAGCCGATCTTTTGTAACTGGAGATAAAAATGGAAACAGTACTAAGTTTTTCTGCAATTGCTGTTGCAATTATTGTTGGTCTTTGTGCGTTAGGAACTGCAATCGGTTTTGCTCTTTTGGGTGGAAAATTCTTGGATGGTGCTGCGCGTCAACCTGAAATGGCTCCTATGCTGCAAGTGAAAATGTTCATCATTGCAGGCTTGCTTGATGCTGTGCCAATGATTGGTATTGTTATCGCATTACTATTCACATTCGCTAATCCATTCGTCGGCATGTTGCAATAAGCGCTTATTTGTTGGCCGGTAATATAAAAAAGGAGGCGCTGTCGTGAATATAAATGCCACGCTCATTGGACAAGCAATTGCTTTTACCATGTTTGTGCTGTTTTGCATGAAATATGTTTGGCCGCCTATCATCAATGCAATTGAAGAGCGTCAAAAAAATATTGCTGATGGTCTTGCTGCTGCTGAGCGAGCTACAAAGAGCTTAAATTTGGCTCAAAATAATGCTTCTGAGCAGATCAAAGAGGCTAAACGTGCTGCGTCGGAAATTATCGAGCAAGCGAATAAGCGAAAAGCTCAGATTGTTGATGAGGCGCGCAGTGATGCATTGGTTGTACGTGAAAGTATCTTAGCCCAAGGGCGTGCAGAGCTTGAAGCTGAGCGAAAGCGTGCTCATGACGAGCTGCGCAGACAAGTCGCTGAACTTGCTATGCTTGGCGCAGAAAAGATCTTAGAGCGTTCAATCGACAAGAATGCCCATAAAGATATTCTTGATAGCATTACTAAAACGTTGTAAAGGAGCGATGGTATGTCTGAACTGATCACTATCGCACGCCCTTATGCTAAAGCTGTGTTTGAATTGGCTTGTGAAAAGGGTGACTTTAAAAAATGGTCGTCGATGCTGGCTTTTGCTGCGCAGGTCTCTTGTGATGGCTTGGTGAATCAGTTGCTTACTAGCACTCGCTCACCGCACTACATTCAGGATGTTTTCATAACAGCTTGTGGTGATGAGATTGATGCAGAATGCCAAAATCTTATCAAAGCAATGGCTGAAAATGGCCGTTTGTTAGCTTTACCTGAAGTGCTGGCGCAATTTTCTTCGTTGTACCGCGATTTTGAAAAGCAGATCAATGTTGAGCTTATTAGCGCCGTTGAGCTTGAAGAAGAGCAGCTTAAGGCTATAACGAGTAAATTAGAGGCTCGGCTTGGCCGCAAGGTCCTACTAAATTGTACGGTAAATGAAGATCTTATTGCTGGGACAATTATCCGCGCAAATGACTTGGTTATTGATAACTCAGTGAGTAGCCGAATTCGGCGTCTGAGTGATGCTTTGCAGTCTTGATTTAGGGAATCGGAGCATGCAACTAAATTCAACAGAAGTTAGCGAGCTTATTAAAGAGCGAATTAAAAATTTTAATATCGTTAATGAAGCTCGTAATGAAGGTACTATTACTTCAGTAAGTGATGGGATCATACGCATTTATGGTCTTGCCAATATTATGCAGGGCGAGATGATAGAGCTGCCAAATGGTCGCTATGCGTTGGCATTAAACCTTGAGCGTGATTCAGTTGGGGCCGTGGTTATGGGTCCTTACGTTGATCTGCAAGAGGGGATGAAAGTAACAGGCACTGGGCGTATTTTAGAAGTTCCAGTAGGCCCTGAGCTTTTAGGTCGTGTTGTGAACACGCTTGGTGAGCCAATCGATGGTAAAGGACCTATCAACGCTAAGTTGACTGCTCCCGTTGAAGCCATTGCCCCTGGCGTTATCGCGCGAAAATCAGTTGATCAGCCTATGCAGACAGGTTACAAGGCTGTTGACTCGATGATACCGATTGGCCGTGGCCAGCGTGAGCTTATTATCGGCGACCGTCAAACAGGTAAAACTGCGCTAGCGATTGACGCAATTATCAACCAGAAAAAATCAGGTATTTTTTCTATTTATGTTGCGATCGGCCAAAAAGCGTCCACGATTGCCAACGTCGTGCGTAAGCTTGAAGAGCATGATGCATTGCAAAATACCATTGTTGTCGTAGCGTCTGCTTCTGAAGCGGCTGCTCTGCAATTTCTTGCGCCATATGCAGGCTGTGCTATGGGTGAGTATTTTCGCGATCGCGGTGAAGATGCACTGATTGTGTATGATGATCTGTCTAAGCAAGCTGTGGCTTACCGGCAGATTTCGCTTTTGCTGCGCCGTCCGCCTGGCCGTGAAGCCTTCCCTGGCGACGTATTCTATTTGCACTCTCGCTTACTTGAGCGAGCTGCACGTGTTAATGCTGAATACGTTGAGCAGATGACTAAAGGTGAAGTGAAAGGCAAAACGGGTTCACTGACGGCTTTGCCAATCATTGAAACGCAAGCGGGTGACATTTCTGCATTTGTACCAACCAACGTTATTTCTATCACTGATGGACAAATGTTCTTGCAGACAGAGCTTTTTAACTCTGGCATCCGCCCAGCAGTAGATCCGGGTGTTTCTGTTTCGCGAGTGGGTGGCGCTGCACAAACGCCAATCATGAAGAAGTTGTCTGGTGGTATTCGTACCGCGCTGGCTCAATACCGTGAGCTTGCGGCTTTTGCGCAGTTTTCTTCAGATCTTGATGAAACAACTAAAAAGCAATTAAACCATGGTCAAAAAGTCACCGAATTAATGAAGCAAAAACAATTTGCTCCAATGTCTGTTTTTGAGCAAGCGATTGTCATTTTTGCTGCGGAAAGAGGCTATTTGGTTGACGTTGCGCTTAACAAACTTGCGGACTTTGAAGCTGCGTTGTTGTCTTTTGCTAAAGGGCAGCATGCGGAGCTAGTTTCACTGATTGATGAAACTGGTCAATATAACGCAGACATTGAAGCCAAGCTTGCTGCGCTGCTCGATGACTTTAAAGCAACACAGACTTGGTAAAACAGGGGGCTACAAGGCATTAGTTTTGTAGCCCGGATTCTTTACTTCGGAGTTTATTTATGGCCGGTGCAAAAGAGATCCGTAGCAAGATCGGCAGTGTAAAGAGCACGCAGAAAATAACGAAAGCAATGGAAATGGTGGCCGCATCGAAAATGCGGCGCTCTCAAGATGCTATGGAGTCCTCGCGCCCTTACGCTGCACAAATGCGAAAGGTGATTGGGCACATTGCGCTTGGCAGTCTTGTGTATCAGCACCCTTACTTGCAAGAGCGCGAAGTTAAGCGTGTTGGTTATATCATTATCTCCTCTGATCGTGGCCTTTGTGGCGGCTTAAATATTAATTTATTTAAGCGCACGATTGAAAACATGCAGGAGTGGCAGGAAAAAGGAGTTGAGCTTGAGTGCGCATTGATTGGCACAAAGGCTTCTGCTTTTTTTAAGAGCCATGGTGCAAGAGTTGCCGCGCAAGTTTCAGGTCTTGGTGATGATCCTTCGCTCGACTCCTTGATTGGTACCGTGAGTACAATGCTCAAACTCTTCGATGATGGCGAGTTGCAAAAATTGTATCTGGTGTATAACAAATTTGTTAACACAATGACGCAAGAGCCAACTATCGATCAGTTGCTCCCGCTGCCAAAATATGAAGATAAGGAGCTAAAACATAACCACGCTTGGGACTATATTTATGAATCAAGTCCGAAAGAGTTGTTAGATACTTTGCTTGTTCGCTATGTAGAATCTCAAGTTTATCAGGGTGTTGTTGAAAACTTAGCCAGTGAGCAAGCCGCGCGCATGGTTGCGATGAAAGCTGCAACCGATAATGCGGGTGTTTTGATCGAAGATTTAGAATTGATTTATAACAGGGCGCGCCAAACTGCCATCACGCAAGAGTTATCAGAAATTGTTTCTGGGGCGGCAGCGGTATAGCCACATGGTAAAAAAATTTAGAGGATAAGTGATGACTACAGGTAAGATCGTCCAGATCATTGGTGCGGTAGTCGATGTGGAGTTTTCACAGCAGTCAGTACCACAGGTCTATGATGCTTTGAACGTGAAGCGTGACGGCGAAAGATTGGTTTTGGAGGTTCAGCAACAGCTCGGTGGTGGAGTTGTGCGAACTATCGCAATGGGATCGTCAGAAGGCTTGCGCCGCGGGCTTGAAGTGGAAAACACCGGCAGCTCAATTACTGTTCCTGTTGGAATGGAAACGCTCGGCCGCATCATGAACGTACTTGGTGACCCTATTGACGGAATGGGTGATATTGGTGAACAAGAGCGTTACTCTATTCACCGCACAGCCCCTAGCTATGAAGAGCAGTCGAACACTACAGAGCTTTTAGAAACAGGCGTTAAGGTTATCGATCTTATCTGTCCTTTTGCTAGGGGCGGAAAAATCGGCTTGTTTGGTGGCGCAGGTGTTGGTAAGACAGTTAATATGATGGAGCTTATTAACAACATCGCCTTAAAACGCTCTGGCCTTTCAGTGTTTACCGGTGTCGGTGAGCGAACCCGTGAAGGTAACGATTTCTACTTTGAAATGCAGGATGCTGGCGTTGTTAACGTTAAAGATCCAATAAAGTCAAAAGTGGCAATGGTTTACGGGCAAATGAATGAGCCACCGGGTAACCGCTTGCGTGTTGCGCTGACAGGCCTAACCATTGCTGAAAAATTCCGTGACGAAGGCCGTGACGTATTGCTGTTTATCGACAACATTTATCGTTACACCCTTGCAGGAACAGAAGTTTCAGCGCTACTTGGTCGTATGCCGTCAGCTGTAGGTTATCAGCCAACGCTTGCTGAAGAGATGGGCGTGCTGCAAGAGCGCATTACATCAACCAAAACAGGTTCAATCACATCAGTGCAAGCGGTTTATGTTCCAGCGGATGACTTAACTGACCCATCTCCTGCAACAACCTTTGCGCACTTAGATGCTACGGTTGTGTTGTCGCGTAACATCGCCGCTTTAGGTTTGTATCCAGCAATCGACCCGCTTGATTCAAGTTCAAGGCAGCTTGATCCATTGGTTGTTGGTCAAGAGCATTATGATGTGGCGCGTGGCGTGCAAAAAACGCTGCAACGCTACAAAGAGCTTAAAGACATCATCGCTATTTTAGGGATGGATGAGCTTTCTTCTGATGACAAACTCATCGTAGCGCGTGCGCGTAAAATTGAGCGCTTCTTTACTCAGCCTTATCATGTTGCTGAAGTTTTCACCGGCCAACCTGGCGTGTATGTTTCTCTTAAAGAGAGCATTGCTGGATTTAAAGGCTTGCTTAATGGCGAGTATGACGACATTCCTGAACAAGCGTTCTTGTATTGTGGTGGCATTGAGCAGGTGCTTGAAAAGGCTAAAAAACTTTAGTCGCAGGAGACGCTTTTATGGCAGCAATGACGTTTCACTTGGATGTTGTTAGCGCAGAAAAGAGACTTTTTAATGGTCGCGCTGAAATGATCCAGATCACCGGTAGTGAAGGTGAGCTTGGGATTTATCCTGGGCATACCCCGCTGCTGACGGCTATCAAGCCTGGTATGGTGAGGATCATTAAACAACACGGCGAAGAAGAGATCATTTACCTTTCTGGTGGTATGCTAGAAGTGCAGCCAAGCACGGTAACGGTTTTAGCCGATACAGCGATCCGTGGCGGTGATTTGGATAAAGCGAAAGCTGAAGAAGCAAAGCGCCATGCTCAAGAAAATATTTTTAAAGGGCATGGTGATATGGATTTTGCGCAGGCATCAAGTGAGCTCGCTAAGGCGATTGCACAGCTGCGCGTGATCGAGCTGACCAAAGGCATTCGCTAGCTTTTAGCGCGTGTACAAAAAACGACTCTACGGAGTCGTGTTTT
>JBOFXO010000139.1:0-7747 GCA_051654185.1 Vibrionaceae bacterium
TGTATTTTCCAAATCGCCCGCTTTTAAGCACCATATCAGCTTGGCACTTATCACATTCAATCGTTGGACCATCATATCCTTTTAATAAAAACTGTCCATTTTCAACAAGATAGCCAGCACAATTGGGGTTATTGCCACAAACATGCAATTTTCTTGTTTGATCGATCAAATAAGCGTCCATCGCTGTTTCGCAGAGCGGACAACGCTTTTTCGCTCTTAACGCTGCAGTTTCAATGTCTTCTTCTAATACATTGACCATACCCTCTTCATCCATCAAATTGATGGTTGATTTGCAGCGCTCTTTAAGTGGAAGCGCATAACCAGAGCAGCCGAGGAATACACCTGTAGATGCAGTCCGGATCCCCATTTTTCGACTGCACGTTGGGCAATTAATATCGGTCATCACAATGGTATTAGGCGGCATTCCGCCTGTATCTTCAGAGCCTTCGGCTTTCTCTAATTCATTGGAGAAATCGCTAAAAAATTGATCCAGCACTTCTTTCCAGTTGTGCCCTCGCTCGGCGATGGCATCAAGCTGCTCTTCCATTCTTGCTGTGAATGCGTAATCCATGAGATCGGCAAAACTGTGATTTAAGCGATCGGTTACAATTTCCCCCATTTTTTCCGCATAAAAGCGTCGCTGCTCGATGCGCGCATACCCGCGATCTTGAATGGTTGAAATAATTGCCGCATAGGTGGAAGGACGGCCAATGCCGCGTTTTTCAAGCTCTTTGATCAACGCCGCTTCCGTGTAACGTGCTGCAGGCTTTGTGAAATTTTGCTTTGGCTCCAAACTGCTCAATGGCAAAACGTCACCAACGTTAACACTTGGCAAGATAATATCTTCCGTTTTACCCTGTGGGCGCTGAACTTTAGTCCAACCATCAAAGCGTAAAATTCGCCCTTTTGCTTTTAGCGAATAAGCTCCTGCTGTCACTGTAATAGTGCTTGAATCATATTGCGCAATTGTCATTTGACAAGCGACAAACTGACGCCAGATCAGATCATACAATCGTATAGCGTCACTATCCATCCCTTGCAAGTCGCCTGCTAAGATCAAGACATTTGATGGGCGAATTGCTTCGTGCGCCTCTTGAGCATTGCTTTTCGACTCGAACTGATTGGGCGCTGCGGGCAGGTATTTTTTGCCATACTCTTGCAAAATAAATTCGCGTACGTTGCTAACCGCTTCTTGACTTAAATTGGTCGAATCTGTCCGCATGTAGGTGATATAACCTGCCTCATACAAACGTTGTGCAAGCGACATGGTTTTTTTAACGCCAAAACTTAGGCGCGTGCTTGCTGCCTGCTGCAGCGTTGAGGTGATAAATGGCGCAGCAGGCTTGCTTGTTGTCGGCTTAATTTCCTGATCTGTAACACAAAACCGCTCTTTTTCTAATGCAGATACCGCTTGAAACGCCTGCGCTTCATTGAGAGGGCGAAATGGTTTTCCCTCGTGTGTCGTCACATCTAATTTGAGCGAAGCATCCTGCTTAGTATTGAGTGTTGCGCTAAGATCCCAAAATTCCTCAGGAACGAACGCTTTAATTTCATGTTCTTTCTCAACAAGAAGCTTTACCGCAACGGATTGCACTCGCCCAGCAGATAAGCCGCGAGCGATTTTTTTCCATAGCAGCGGGGAAATCATAAAGCCCACTATCCTATCTAAAAAGCGGCGTGCTTGCTGAGCATAAACCTCATTCATGTTGAGCGTGCTTGGCGTTTTAAACGCTTTTTGGATAGCATTTTGGGTAATTTCGTTAAAAACCACGCGTTTAAAACGTGATTGGTCACCGCCAATAAGCTCACGAAGGTGCCAAGCAATTGCTTCCCCTTCCCGATCAAAGTCCGTTGCGAGATAAATTTGATCAACGTCTTGTGCTAAGCTTTTCAGCTCAGCAACAACTTTCTCTTTTCCCGGTAAAACGTAATACGTAGCTTGCCAATCATTATACGGATCCACGCCCATTCTATTAACAAGCGCTTGTTTTTCTTTACTTTTTTTATCTACTGGTTCCGCTTCTTTTTTGAGGTAGCCGCCGCTTTTTTAGCTGTCGCAACCGCGCTTGTAGGCAGATCACGTACGTGCCCAACACTCGATTTTACAATGAAATCTTTTCCTAAGTATTTATTAATCGTTTTAGCCTTCGCAGGAGACTCTACGATAACGAGAGATTTACCCATCTATTAATACGCCCTCGCGTCAAAATTCACTAATTTGTGTGTACGATACCAATTACGCCAATAAAACTACAACAATCGGTACCAACTTGTGTAAGTTTTCTTACTGACGGCATATTTTTGCTTTACACGTACGCTATCCACTTTTATAAAATCTACAATCTTTTACTTCAATAAAATAGTTTTGTTAAAAAAACAATAAAAAATTAATGGGTAGCTCCAAAATAAAGCGAAGTGCTTAAAAGAGCAGCGCAAAATATCTGTCACAGCATAAATACATATTTGCATATTCGGTTCGATAAGATAAAACAAAAAAAGCGCTCAATATAATGCGTGCATATGCTTGTGATTTTTATAATTGATATTGCGCGGCAGTTTAATATTTGTACTAAATGCGTAGTTTTTAATTTGAAAATAGATAATCGCGTTTTATTTGTGCAAATTTAAAACAATTTGCACCTGCCATTATCCGTAAAAAATGCCTGAATTTTGCGTTGCATCGCCGGTATTGTTTAGATTTTGCCGCCCTTTAGGATCGAGCCCAAAACGATTGCTGCCTTTTGTTCCATCAAGGATCCCAAGATCCACTAACGCATAAATTGGTCCAATAACAGGAATAAGGGTCAGGATCAGCCAATAAATTCCGCGATCTCTATCTTGCAAACGCTTAGCATTCAAAGCCGTAGATGCATAAATGGTAAACAGAGAAATCAGCAGGCTTAAGGTATCTAGAACCGAATTTCCGCCTTGATAGAAAAGAGTGGGCAAGATCAAAAGCAAAACCGGAATGCTGTACAACCAATACTCTTTGCGTCGCATGCGTCCTTTAAACGAGAATAAAGCCCATTTATATTTTTGTAAATTCACAGTAAACCTCTTAATTAACAAGGGGACTTTCGTCCCCAATTTAAATTTGTTTATGCCTACAGCAATGTGCGTGGATCGCGCTTAAGCCAAGTGAGTAAAGCGTCACTTGCGCTGCGCGCTGCAGTGCCAGAAATTTTTTCCATCATATTTTTTGGCACTTGATGACGAATAGACAACACTTTTTTCTCTTTGACTGCAGCAAGTAGCAAATCATCGCTCGTAGAAAGTTTGTCAATTAGACCAAGGTGTAGCGCTTGTTTTGCAAGCCAATGCTCACCTGTCGCCACTTTTTCAATGTTAATTGCAGGACGACGCTCTTGAATAAACTGTTTGAACAAAGCATGAATTTCTTCTAACTCATCCGAAAATTTTTCACGTGCCTTATCTGTATTTTCACCAAAAATGGTCAATGTTCTTTTGTACTCACCTGCTGTGATTTGTTCAAATTCAATGTCATTTTTTTTCAATAACTTATTAAAATTTGGCAACTGAGCTATCACGCCAATTGAGCCAATGATAGCAAATGGCGCGGCAACTAATTGATCAGCAACGCAAGCCATCATGTAGCCGCCGCTCGCTGCGACTTTATCGACAGCGATGGTTAGCGGAATTTTAGCCTGTTTTAACCGATCAAGCTGTGATGAGGCAAGTCCATAAGCGTGCACCATCCCACCGCCGCTTTCAAGGCGCAGTAAAACCTCATCTTCCGGCGTCGCGATGGCTAAAATAGCGCTGATCTCTTCGCGTAAAGAATTGACCTCTTTAGCATCAACACTGCCTTTAAAATCAAGCACAAATAGGTGCGGCAAGCGTGCGGGATCAATAGTGTCACTATTGTTTGCTTTTGCCGCTAATTTCTGCGCTTTTTCTTGCTCTTTTTGCGACTTTTTGCGCTCTTTTTCTTTTTTCTTTAATGACGGCTCATCAAACACATATTGCTCAAGCTGCTTCACTGTATCTTGATATTTTTCACCAAGATCAACAATTTTAAGCTCTCCGGCTTTTTCTAAACGGCTCGCCGCTTTTATGGAAAAGAGCAGAAAAACCACACCGGCGAGCACCGTAACTACTTTAGCTAAAAACAAACCATAATTAAGCAAAAAATCCACAAACTGTCCTTAAGCTGCATTTTGCACTAATAAAATTAAACTGCATGTAACCTTGCCTTTTACAAAAAAATAAACGCAAGGTTTCTATGTCACAGTTAGGTTACATGAGAAGGTGTGCTAATGCACTGCTCTGTTAGAAAAATGCAAACTAATTTTATGGTAATTTAGATAACAATTTGTAATATAAGAAAAATTATTCAAATGCGTTTAATTTTTTAAGCAAAATGCCATTCCTTACCCGCAAAAGTTTTAAACAAGCATAAAGCTTTAGCTGCTCCGGCCGATACAAAAACGTGATCAAATTTTTGGTGTAAAAGCGTGCAAATCGAACTTCAATGCCACACATTAGATAAAGCAAAATTAGTTGCGGATGTGCAGCTTGGTGACTCTTTGTATCAAGCCGCCGAGCAAGGGCGACGCGCCGATTTTGCATTAATGCTCGCGTTATTATCCAATGATGTTGGCGAAAGCGTGCCTATTAGCGAGCCTGACTATTCTCGCGCTGAGCGCGATTTGCACCGTCAATTTCAACTGACTAAGCCTGCAAAATTTGTAGCGCAGGCTGAAGATCATGCATTGTGCCAAAAGCAGGCGTTCACTTTTCACCATGCAGGCATTCTCGCCACACATCTTTTTTGCCAGCTCGTCCCTTCAGCGCTGCATTTTTCAGCCATTAATTGCCAAAATTTTACTGAAGATGTTTACCATAATTTAAATGGCCACACGCGGCGCAGGATCGCCGGCGAAGAGGTTGCGCTGAATAAGTTTGATGGGAGTTTTTTACTGCAAACATTGCGCAAAAATAGGCTCGACTCTGCTATTGCGATTATGTAGCAATTGATCTTCATTTTTTATTGCACTTTACTGTAAACAGACAGCTAAAGTGTGATCTTGTTAAAGATGATGCCATTTTTGCTTAAGCTCCTCCCTCTTTTTTTGAACGATTTCACACCATAAGATCAGGACTTAGTCCAGTATTGATATCCAACTGATGTGTTTTTTAATCAAAGCTGCAAGCTCACCAAGCACCAGAGCTTTCGCATACGATAAAAGGTAATAAATGGATATCGCTAAGTCAGTTATTCTTATCACCTCTGCTGGAACACCTAATGGTCGTGCGATGGCTGAATATTTTTGTATGCTAGGAGCCAAAGTGGCGCTGGTTGACACTGATAAAGCCGCCTTAGTTAAAAGTTTACAACTGTGTTTAAGTCAAGGCGCTATTTGCCAAGCTTTTTGGCTCGATGATCAGCATAAAAACAGCGAAAGCAGCGTATTTAGACAGATCACAAAGCAGCTTGGCTGCATCAATGTGTTGATAAATTATTGGAAAACGCCCAATTATCCCGAGCTATTGTCAGATAGCAGCCCTGATAGTTTGTTTGATACAAGCGCTGCGCTATACCGATTAGGCCAAAATGCAGCGCTTAGCATGAAAGGGCAAGATGAAGGAGTTATTATCAACATTCCCTACCTTACCGTTGCTGAGCAAAGTGAACAAAGTATCCACATCTCAAACAGTTTTATTCGAGGTTTAACCGAGAGTTGGGCTTGTGAGTTGCAAAACTCCAATGTGCGGGTAGGCGGTGTGCTGCCGCTCATTAGCCATAAAGAGAATGGTCAATTGCAGCACTTGTGCGCCGTTAATTACAATGTGATCAACAGCGCCGCTTACATTGTGCAAAATGACAGTTTCAATGGGCGGATCCTAGAAGCAAATTAATCATGCGCAGCTTATGCAATCTGCCGCGCCAATTTCTGGTTGTGCTATTCTGTGTGAATTGCGTTCCACTTTTCATAAACATAGATGCTGTTATCATTTCAAATTATTAAACGATACTGGGCTAACCACCAGATAAATTACAGCTTAAAAGCACTGTTTGCTTTTGGCACAATCATTGCGTTGTGTCTGCTTGTTAAACAGGCAGAAGCTATTAACACATTGCTGCTTGGAGCGATCGCGTCAGCGATTGCCGAAAAAGAAGAAGTTTTTTGGGAGCGCTGTAAATCGCTGCTACTCGCGTTACTTTTTTTTGCTTTAGCCACCTTTTCGATAGAGCTGCTTTTTTTTCAGCCGTATCTGTTTGCGGCAGGTCTTTTTACCTCAACCTTTGGCTTTACCATGCTTGGCGCGCTCGGCGGCCGTTATGCCTCTATTTCCCTCGCATCTTTGCTGATCGCAATCTATACCATGCTTAATGCTGAGTTTTCAGCAACGCTGTGGCAGCAGCCGCTGCAATTGTTAAGTGGCGCGGCGATTTACGGCGTTATTTCGCTGCTTTGGTACCTGCTTTGGCCTAAGCAAGCGGTCCACTACCGTTTGCAACAGCTTTACATCGAGCTGTCTGTTTACATTAATAAAATTTCTGAGCGCTATTATCCACACCAAATCGCTAACCTTTCTTTGCCCGCACAAAAGGCTGATGATGTTGCCCTGAGCAACGCGTTTAATGAGACAAAATTGGCTCTGCTTAGCCGGATCCGCCGCGCAAAACGCGCTGATGGCGATCTGCTTTTTTTGCACTTATTTTTTATCGCGCAAGATATCCATGAGCAGATCAGTGCGATAGATAATTTGGCCAAAAATTTTAAAGTCAGCCTTTTTTACAGCGACGTGCTGTTTCGTATCCAACACATTCTTTATCAGCAAAGTCAAACCTGCGCAGATATCGCGCGCGGGATCATGCTGCAGCTTCCCTATAAGCACCGTGAGCACAACATTTTAGCGCTGGATGAATTAAACAGCTCGATTGAGTACATTAAAAAGCAAAATAAGCTGTCAAATATAGAGCTTAAACAGCTTGAAGCGATCTGGCAGACCATTGTCGCGATGGAGCGGCAATATGAGCACATTGATAAGCTTGATAACGCGCAGTACGGCGAAGATGATCTGCTGCATGAAAATGTGCAATCAAGTTGGACTGACAAATTTCATCAAATTATCAGTCAATTTACGTCAAAATCCTTATTGTTTCGTCACGCGGTCCGCCTCAGTAGCGCCCTGACTTTCAGTTATGCTTTGATCCAAATTACTGGCATTCATAATGGGTATTGGATTTTACTTACCGTGCTACTGGTTTGCCAGCCAAGCTATTCGGCAATGCGCAGCCGTTTTATCCAGCGTATTTTAGGCACGCTTTTAGGGCTCGTGCTTGGCGTGCCGCTCATTCAGATTTTTTCCGACTATTTTGAGCAGCTTTTACTTATGCTCACAACGGCCACCTTACATTTTACTTTTCGCGCACAAAATCATCTGCTTTCAACCACCTTCATTACCATTTTTGTCATGATGTCGTTTAGCCAGCAGGGCGATGGCTATGCGATCATTTTGCCTCGTTTAAGTGATACGTTAATTGGCTGTACGATCGCAGCCTTTGCGGTACGTTTTATCTTGCCCGACTGGCAGGCGCACCGTATGCGGGGGATCATGCGCGATGCTATCGATGCAAATCACAGCTATTTTACGCAGGTGGTCAATCACTATCAGCTAGGCAGTGCAAGCGGCGCGCAAAATTACAGCGCGACTCGCCGTCAAGCGCATAACAAAGATGCGCAGCTTACACAGGCCATCAGTAATATGCTGCAAGAGC
>JBOFXO010000140.1:0-5574 GCA_051654185.1 Vibrionaceae bacterium
CCAACCATCATCGCGCTAAGAAAAGCTAACCATTTAATTTGTTTCATTATAACCTCTTTTATCGTTTGTTTTTTATTTCTGGTGACCTCAATATAATAACGAAATATAGATAATATGCACTTTACATTTTTGTAAGCTGTCTGTGATATTTATTTTATAAAAATAAATGTGAACTTTATTTTCAATTAATTATGAAAGGATTCGTCACTACATAAAAAATTATTTTCAACAAATTAAAATGTTCGCTAATACATTTTTATAGAAAAAACATACTGATGCCATAAAATCAGAATATTTATCGCTATTTTTTATCCGCCCAGCAATTGTTTGTTGTTTCATGAAACTGTATTTGTTAGTCTAATCGCCTTTGTAATTAATATTGCGATCAATGCATTAGGGTTGTTTTGATGCCAGAAAATAATCATTCTCTCAAAAAGTTAGGCCTAAAAGTCACCTCACAGCGCTTGAAAATTTTATCATTATTACAACAACCTGATCATCAGCATATCAATGCAGAAGAAATTTATCGCAGACTTTTAGATAGCGGTGAAGAGATCGGCCTTGCTACCGTTTACCGTGTGCTCAACCAATTTGAGGAAGTTGGCCTTATCACGCGCCACCATTTTGAAGGTGGAAAATCTGTGTTTGAGCTTGCAACCTCACACCACCATGATCATATTGTTTGCCTTAATTGCAGCAAAGTAATTGAATTTAAAGACGATGTCATTGAAAAACAACAAAAGAAAATTGCAAAAGATCACGGTTTTAAATTGACACACCACAGCCTATTTTTATACGGTTATTGTGAAAATGGCATTTGCGATAAAATGAAGTAAGGTACTCACTTCATTTATATTTTACGCGTCGCTAGCATTATTTTAAGCAAAAAAATCACGCTAGAAAAAACTTGCTTACATAAAAATGGATGCCAATAAAAAGCATCCATTTTTTTATCCTGCAGCGCAAAATTTAATATTTCAGCATATTTTACTCACATTTGGCGATCACGCTTCTTCTTGCTTAGCAAAGCTATCGCGCAGTCCCACTGTACGATTAAAGATCAAATCGTCCTTAGAGCCCAATTTATTATCTAAACAAAAATACCCTTTACGCTCAAATTGATAACCAAAAAGAGGCTTAGCTTGCTGCAAACTTGGCTCAACAAATCCTTTTTGGATAAGCAAAGAGTTTGGATTAATGGTTGCAGCAAAGTCATCGGCAGCACCAGGGTTTGGCACGCTAAATAAAGGATCGTAAAGATAAAAGGTAGCCGGTACGGCGCTTTGAGCGCACACCCAGTGGATCACGCCCTTCACTTTACGTCCATCAGCGGGATCTTTACCTAAAGTTTCAGGATCATAGCTGCAATACACGGTTGTAATATTGCCGCCGGCGTCTTTTTCACAGCGCAGCGCTTTTACCACATAGGCGCCACGCAAACGCACTTCTTTACCAAGCAGCAAACGCTTATATTTTTTATTGCCTTCTTCACGAAAATCTTCACGCTCGATCCACAGCTCTTTACCAAATGGCAAAGCGCGCGTGCCCATTTCAGGACGGTTTGGGTGATTTTTCACCTGCAATATTTCAGGCTGCTGCGTTGGATAGTTTTCAATGATCAATTTGATAGGCTCAAGCACTGCCATCGCGCGCGGCGCATTTTCGTTGAGATCATCACGAATGCACGATTCTAACGCGCTCATTTCGATGGTGTTATCTTGTTTTGTCACGCCAATACGGCGACAAAATTCACGGATCGACTCAGGCGTATAGCCGCGGCGACGCAGCCCGCTGATCGTTGGCATGCGCGGATCATCCCAACCGGACACAAGCTTTTCAACCACTAGCTGATTAAGCTTACGTTTTGACATCACCGTATATTCAAGATTAAGGCGGCTAAATTCGTACTGGCGCGGGCGGCAATCGATGGTGATATTTTCCAGCACCCAATCATACAAACGGCGATTATCCTGAAACTCTAAGGTACAGATACTGTGAGTAATTCCCTCAAGCGCATCCGAAATACAGTGCGTAAAATCATACATCGGATAGATGCACCACTTATCGCCGGTTTGATGGTGGTGAGCAAAACGAATGCGATATAATACGGGGTCGCGCATTACCATAAACGGCGAGCTCATGTCGATTTTAGCGCGCAGACACGCGCTGCCTTCAGCAAATTCGCCATTTTTCATTTTGGCAAAAAGCGCTAAGTTTTCACTCACGCTGCGGGTGCGGTATGGACTGTCTTTACCAGGCTCAGTCAAGGTGCCGCGATATTCACGGATTTGCTCAGCGCTTAGCATTTCAACGTAAGCTAGCCCTTTTTCAATTAATTCAATTGCGTAGTCGTATAATTTATCGAAGTAGTCTGATGAATAGCAAACGTCGCCATCCCAAGTAAAACCCAGCCAATTCACATCTTGTTTAATTGACTCAACGTACTCGATTTCCTCTTTTTCAGGATTCGTGTCATCAAAACGCAAATTGCATTTACCTTGATAATCTTTGGCAATCCCAAAATTAAGGCAAATTGACTTCGCATGGCCAATATGCAAATAGCCATTAGGCTCTGGAGGAAAACGGGTGTGCACGTGGTCATGCGCGCCACAAGCAAGATCGTTATCGATGATTTGACGAATAAAATTGGTTGAACTCGCTTCTTGCTGACTCATCAAAAAGTACCCTTAGAAGAGGTTGAAACAAAAGAATGTTTCATGATCTCCTATCAAGCCACTTTACTCAACAGTTAGCGCTACGCAAATAAAAAAAAGCTATAAAATAGACCGCTAAATATTAAACCGCGGGCTACGCTCTGGCTCATAGCCAAGCTCGTGCAATTTTTCATAAAATTGCTGCAGATCCGCTTCACTGGTAATTTGAATTGGGTCTTGGTTTGGAATAAAAAAGATTGGGCTGTCATTTTCATCAAATCCGTGACTAAATGGGTTACCAATTTCATCGCCATGCCACACCAGTTTTCCTCCGGTATAGCCTTCCTCTTTAACATTGGCATTAATATCGTTAATGATAGTGCTGCCAAAATTGTGGAAGTTGCCTTTATTTGGATCAAGTTTACTAAGATCCGGCGTAGTAAATTTCAATAAAGCTTGCGCAAAAGCACTTTCCGGTTTTGTTGTGAGATCAAAAGGCTCAGCTTTCCCATCAACCACGGTTTTAGGCTGGACAAGCAGCCGCGCAGGCACTGCAGCATTTCTTTCATTTACACTTTGATTTTGACGAGGAATAAGGGCAAATAAATCATAATCAGAGGTGATCGGTTTTAGCTCATTTTGCTCAATATCACTATCAACAGGATTGCCGTCTTCATCAATTTCTGGGGGATTTGTTAGCACTTTGACTGGCAGCCCGTCTGCCATATCAATAACAATATTATCAGGCGACTGAATTAAAAAGTTAAATTCTCTTCCGTGATAAAGCGCGCTGTACCTTCCATCACCAAGATCCATCATGAGGCCATTATCCAGCACATTTTTGATCTGTGAAGGAGAAAGGCGCAGATTAATAAGCTTGGCCCCTTTTTGCACCGCTTTTTGAATTTCGTACTGATGCTCAGCCTCATGGCTTGGGTCGACTTTAGAAAAAATGGCTTTTTCGGTAATAAATCCAGCAGTAGGGCCGCTCTGACTTGATTTTGCTTTCACATGGAAATTTTTTGTCGGAAAACCTTCACGCAAATGCACTTCGCTAAATTTATTAGGAGTGCGAAGCCCAATAACCACATGATATTTATTAGCGGTTTGCTGTAATGCTTCGCTATAAAGTAGGCTTTTTAACGCAAATGGCTTACCCACATTCTCAAGCTCAACTTTTTCTGCCGCAATAGTTTTAAAATTAATGCTAGATAAACGGCGCGGCATTAATTTATCCCGCGGCGCATCAGCGCTTGTTAGATGCTGAGCATCCACATTTTCATTAGCCGCTTCCATGACTGTCGGCAGCACATTTACTTTTCTTGTTTTAGCGGCAACATTTAATTTCGCAGCATGCTCAAATTTCCCACTTTTTTTAGTTGCAAAACTTTTCGGTTCAGCCGTATTTTTTTCTAAACTATTACTCTGCTCTGAATTTTTATTAGCTAAAGCCTCTTGGTATTTTTGTAAGATAAGACTTTGCGGTTTTGCCATTTTTGTATCTGATGAGGCAAATTTTAATTGCTCAATCACAAAATTCGTCTTTAGTTGAGTCGATCTGTTAGATAAAGACGAGGGAGCACTATTGCTGCCGGCCGCAGAATAAAAAATAGTAGCCGGCTGAACATTGCTATTTTTTATGGCAGAGAACCCAAATTGAAAACCAGGCTGACGGCTTCTCGCCAATTCACGATTGATGAGAGTCCTTGCAAGTACCGTAGTTCCAACCCCTCTTACGAAAGCCATAACAACGCCTCAGCAAATTTACTTTTTTATTAACGACTTATTAAATAAATATAATCAATTAATAAAAAAATGTTTTATTAATAGATAGATATATTTTCAAACTATTATTCATAGTCTTTTATCTTCTTTTTAAATTATCAAAAGTGAGAAATTTTGCTTATTTTTATATGAAAAGTAGTAACAGCATTTATCATTGATAAGCATGTTTGAACTTTTAGGGACAGTAATATGTTGAAAAGTCATCTTGATTGCATTTTGAAAGATAAATCCAAAATGAAAGCTCGAATTTTAATTTACCCGACAGGCTTAATTAAAGTTATGCTCGAAGATAAAGATAAAGATAAAGATAAAGATAAAGATAAAGATAAAGATAAATGTTACTCATGTGATATCGAAAAAATTTGCTTTGAACAAAATGGCAGAACAGTGTGCTTGATAGGCTGCTCGAAGCATAACGAAGAGCCATGGCGGGTCGATATTAGTAAAAAAGATGCGCAAGAACTAAAAAAACGGATTGCTGAAATGGAAGATATGGTTGAAATTTTGATGAGGGATCTCATATAGCTATTTTCTTCAACCGATTGACTCAAAAGAGCCAGAATTTAAGAAGTAATATTTTTTATTTCGTGAGTACGTTGGCTTTGATAAACTAAGCCAACATACCATTTAAAACTTAACAACAATTCATAATGACTTTGTTTATCGTTGGGCACAAAAGCCCTGACTCTGATTCTATTTGTGGCGCAATCGCGCTTGCCTACCTAAAAAATCAACTTGGAGAAAGCGCGGTTGCAACGCGATTAGGTGAAATATCCCCAGAAACAGCTTTCATCTTGCAACGCTTTGGCGTCGATGCCCCTGAATTAAAACTCAGCTATGCTGGCGAGCAAGTTTATATCGTTGATCATTCAGAAGTCAGTCAAGCGCCTGATGATATCGCTGAAGCAACCATTGTAGGTATCGTTGATCACCACAAATTAGGCGATCTAACAACCAATACTCCTCTTGAATGCTGGATCCGTCCTGTTGGCTGTTCAAATACCATTATTAAAATGATGTTTGATCACTATCAAGTTAAGATCCCGCCTTCAATTGCAGGGATCATGTTATGCGCAATTTTAAGTGACACCGTCATTTTTAAATCGCCAACTTGTACCACAGCGGATCTTCGCTG
>JBOFXO010000141.1:0-2317 GCA_051654185.1 Vibrionaceae bacterium
TTTTTCGATTTAACATGCATGATACGAGGAAAGCGAGCTTTGCGCTGCTGCCAGCTTTTTGCCACGCTGTAGCGCCAAAAAAAGTGCACGCAGATAAAACCCAGCGCTGCAAAAAAGACGGCGCACACAAGGCTGCCAAGTAAAAAGGGCAGGCCAATAGTGGAAAGCTGATCAGACAAAAATTCCCACGTTGCTTCAAATTCAAACTGAACATAGGGGCGATTAAGCAGCAGTGCGCCTAATTTATAAGTGAAATAATAAATAAACGGCATGGTGATGGGGTTTGTTATCCAAACCAGCGCAATCGAAAGAGGAAGATTCACACTACAAAATACCGCCACTCCTGCTGCAATGATCATCTGGCTTGGCAGAGGAATAAATGCGCAAAACAGCCCAATAGCAAATGCACCCGCAGCCGACCGACGATTTAACACCCATAAATTGGGGTTGTGCAAAAGTGTGCCAAAAATAGCTAGCGACTTATTTTGTCGAATGGTCTCGTGATGTGGCAAAAATTTTTTAATGTAATTTTTGAGCATTATTTTGTTAACCTAAATGGACTTAGTGATGATGTTTTTAGTAGGTATGTTATTAGCTTACATCTCTTTGCGTTGGTGGGGTGTGCTTTTAGATATCAGTTTGCCTGCTATAGTTTTGATATCTCTCTGTTTTTTAAGAATTTACTGCTCAAAATACTCAAAAACAAGCTTAGTTGCACTCAATTTTTTGCTCGGGGTAAGTTTTGCGCTCTTGATCGCGGCGCTGGCTCAAACGCATTTTTTACAAAAAATAGACCGAGTACAACAAGTTAGCAAAGAGGCAATCTTAACGGGTGAAGTCAACTCGCTTTTTATTGGCGATGCGACTTACCCTACCGTCCTGTTTAAAATTACCGCGATAAATAAGCAAAAACTGTCGTGGAATGAATATATTGTCGCACAATTACACTGGAAAAGTGATAGGCCATTAAAACAAGGGCAACGCTGGAAAATTACCGCCCGTTTGCGCGAGCCTTATGGGCGCGCAAATGAAGCTGGATTTGCGGCGGAGCCATTTTTTTTAGCGCACGGTATCCACGGCAAAGGAACTGTTTTGTCGGCGACCTTGCTTGATGACAAACTTGCACTGCGCCAGCAGCTGTTTGATGCGGTCGCGCCAGCGGTTTTAGCGCTGCCGAATGGTCGTTTTTTGTTGGCGCTGGCATTTGGCGAGCAAGATCTGCTCACCCAAGAGGATTGGCAATATCTTCGCAGCAGTGGACTTGCGCATCTGCTGGCTATCTCCGGCTTGCACATCGGTTTTTCGTATCTGTTAGGATTTGCATTTGCAAGAGTGGTCGCGCCGCTTGTTTCGCGCAGCGACAAATTTGTTTGGCTGCCTTTTGTTGCAGGGCTGCTGATAGCCTTTATTTATACTTGGCTTGCAGGATTTTTGATCCCAAGTCAGCGCACTTTGCTCGCTTTAGCTGTGTATACCTTGCTGCGTTTAAGTGGTGTGGCGATTGGTCCTTTTGCCTTATTGCTGCTGGTTGCTTGTATTGTTTTAAGTTTTGATCCTTTTGCTGTTTTTTCTGCCAGTTTTTGGCTCTCTTTTGGCGCCGTGCTGCTTTTAT
This sequence comes from Vibrionaceae bacterium, assembly GCA_051654185.1. Classification (GTDB taxonomy): domain Bacteria; phylum Pseudomonadota; class Gammaproteobacteria; order Enterobacterales; family Vibrionaceae; genus Enterovibrio. The sequence continues at coordinate 1,613 of JBOFXO010000141.1, forward strand.
GTTGCATGGGGCTGCTTGTTAAAGTGCCTCAATCGCTGCAAAAAATAGAGAAATTAACCCACGGCGTGCGGATGCTGGTGGTGATCCAAGCTTTTTTAACGCTAGGCATGCTGCCGCTGATGAAGGTGTGGTTTGCAGGGACTAGCGCAAGCGGCTTTTTCTTTAATCTTTTTGCCGTGCCGCTGGTGAGCTTTATTTGTGTACCACTGATCTTATTAGCATTGGTCGGCTCGCTGGTAGGCGCTGACTTTATTTGGGCTGTAGCTGATCTTGCGATAACGCCGCTAATGTGGCTGTTGCCGCTAAGCCGCTCGCAATGGTTCTCTTTGGCGCATTTTGAGCTATTGTGGCTACTGCTATTGCCACTTGTTGTTATTGCTTGTTTGCTGCTGCGCGCAAGGCGGCTGCGTTTTTCGTTTGTTTTGATAGTGATTTTATTGTTTTGGCGAGCGCCGGCACAAGAAAGTGGCGCTTGGCAGATAGACGTGCTTGATGTTGGTCATGGACTTGCTGTGTTGATCACGCAAGAAAAAGAGAGCGTATTGTACGATACAGGAGCTAGCTGGGAAAATGGCTCTATTGCGCAGCAGGTGATCACGCCGATTTTAGAAAAACGTGGTGCCAAACTGGTTGGTATGTTGCTTAGCCACAATGATAAAGATCATGCTGGGGGCGCGCCTTGGATCTTGCAGCAGCATCTTCTTG
>JBOFXO010000142.1:0-8057 GCA_051654185.1 Vibrionaceae bacterium
GCTGCAATACGTTAAGCGTTTGGCCATGTTTATCAATAGACATATGCAAACGAGGCTTGCGGTGAACTCTTAAATTATTAAACTCAGGCATAAAATTGCTGATAGCGCTACGCACCGCGTTCAATTGCTTGTTGCATACAGCTGCAGCGAGTGGTACGCCGTGCCAAGCTTCATCATAAATGCCGCCGACCTGTAGCGAAGGGGCTAACATATCTTGTGGTAGCGCTAGTTCATTATCTAAATCTTCACGCTCACGAAACCACTCAAAGAAGCGTCTAAAATCGACTCCTTGCTCGAGTGAATTATCATAGCCATCAATTTGTAGAAAATTGTGCCGATCTTTAATTTTTGATGGCACATCGATCAAAACGCGATTGACTGGATAAAAGGCTATTAAAGGTAAACTTGTGCTCTTTTTTTGTGCGATTGCCGCTTTGTAATGGTCCGCTAAGCGGATCGCACCACTTAAATCGGAGGTCAGTTTAGTTTTATGACCGACTTGCGCTTTGACTTGCGACCAGTGATAAGTATTCGCCTGGTTTGCGTCATTGCTGCCCTGCTTATCAAAGACGGTCATATCAATTTGTGCATATGGTTTACCATTTAGGATATCTCCCTCAACGATCGGCTTTCCATCCCAGCTTTTACCGCGCAAATGCGCAACAAACCAGCTTAAATTGGTCATCAGCGCCTTTAATAGCAATGTTTTTCCCACACCGTTACTGCCGATAAAAACAGTAATGTTGCTATTGTGTGTGTCAGTTGGGGCAAGCTTTACGTCTAATTGGTTAAAACACCCAAAACGAGTAAGATGCAATTCTTTAATATTCATAAGTTATTTCTTAAATGTTGTATGTTAGCTTTAATGCTGTGCAAGCACTCTTATAAAGAGCCTGCTAGTGAGCAACTCAATAAAGCAAGTATTCAATATATTGATTGCAGTGTAAATTTTTCTATTTTCGTTAAGAGAAAAAATGTGAAGAAATATGATCAAGCGGGTTGATATTGCCTCTGTATTGTATTGCGCCCTTATGAAAAAATGCTGGTCAACTAATTGTTGACAAACCATTACACAGACAAAAAACGCCTAGACTAAAATGCTCTGCCGCTTAAATCTATAGAATACTTAACCGACAGATTATATTTATTTTTATGCAATTTGACGATCCTAAATTTTAAGATCAGAGCGCATTGGGCTTACTGTAAATAAGCTCAAGCAGCTTTTGCTGTAGTTTAAGCTTTGCGGGATTTAAAAGTTGCTCGAGTGCTTTAAGACGCTTCTTTTGGCTATAGGGCTGTAGTGAAGCCAGCTTTATTTGTTCGTGTTGCTATTAGCATTTTGAAGCAATCTATAAAAGCCGCAGGTAAATTTAACTTAGCGCTTTTATTCGATGCAGCCAGTTACGGTGGTATGGCTGAAGTTTTGTAGATTGCATCCTAAAAAAGAGAGCAAACAGCTATCGATTGGCTATGCTTTCATCATCGGTATTAGCTCAATGGGTTAAAATATGGCTTTTTGGGATAGCGAAAAAAAAGAAAAAGAGCTGCTAGAGCAAAAACTCGCAGAGCAAGCTTCGCGTCATGAGCGCGAAATTAGTCAATTAAATCAAAAGATCATTGATATGGAAGCGCAGCTTAAAGAAGAGCAGGCGCTAGCAAATGCTTTAAATGTCTTTTCTTATACGCAGCAGCGTGGCGCAGAAATGCTAGAGCTTGTGCGTAATGGTTTACTTTCTAACGCTAACGCTTTGTATCAAGCAAATGCAGATTTTTCTATTGTTGATGAAATGTCTGTGCAGGCGTTAGCAAAGACGGCCATCTTGCAAAAAGGCGCGCAGCATATAAGTGATGAGGCTAACTCAAATCATGAGGCGGTGGTCGATCTTACGCAAACCATAAACTCTATCAGTAAATTTGTCTCGGCTGTGCAAGAGATCTCTGAAAAAACGAATTTGCTGGCGCTAAATGCGGCAATCGAAGCTGCCCGTGCAGGTGATGCCGGTAGAGGGTTTGCTGTGGTGGCTGATGAAGTGCGTCAGCTTGCTAATAAGGCGGGTGAGGCGAGCGCACAGATTGAAAGTTTAGTAAAAAAAGTGATTTTGCAAAATCATCAAATAGATAAAGTCGTTGTAGAAAGTCAAAAAAGTATTGCCGAGTTTATAAAATCTTCTGTTGAGATCAATCATGTGATGGAGCAAATTGTCACAAAGTCTAAAAATATGAAGGCAGTAATTATCGATTCCGCTAATACAGCTTTTATTAATACGGTTAAGCTTGATCACGCTGTGTGGAAAAATGCGCTCTACAAGGCGATCTCACTTAAAGAGCAAGATCGCAAGATCAACCGCCATACAGAATGCCGATTAGGTTTGTGGTATTTCGACAAAGCGAAACATCAAAATTATGCCGCTTGTCCTTCATTTAGTAAGATTGATCATCCTCATAAGCTTGTGCATGACTCTGGGCACGCCGCTTACGATGCGTGGCAACGTAAAGATTTAACTGTGATGAATGAGCAGCTTAAAGTTATGGAAGATGCCAGTGTTAAAGTTGTTAAGCTTCTAGAGCAGCTTGATCATGAAGTTAGAGAAAGAAATTAGCGCGAGTGATACCTTAAAGTAGAGATAGCACTCGCGATATATTAACAGCGGCTTAATAAAATTATTGAAAAGGTTTATTTAGTTTACTTTTGGCTTCTTTTTCTGTTTTTATTATCGTGAAATTAGGCTCGCGACGTTTTTTGCCAATCGTGTAGCCAATAAAAAACGGCAAAGAAAATAAAAAGCAAAGTAGGACAATGATATAAAAGGTCATATTGGGTAATCTCTTGATTGCACCGTACCAAAATTGTGCAAAATGATCCTGTTTCGCCGTTGTTTCTGGCGGAGTAATTTTTCCGGTTTTTTGTAAACCATCGAGTAAGTTATTGCGCTCTGCATTAAGTAGCGTACCAAATGCAATTCGCTCCCGCTTAATGATCGCATCAGTGTTCGCGCGCTCATCTGCCATATTTTGCTTCATCTGCTCGGTTTGCCGATCAATGCTCTCTGCAAGCGGATTAAGCTTATTGCCTAGCTGTATCATGGCTTCTTTGACTTCAAGCTGTGTTGTAGACAGCTGCTGCAAATTAGCATCTACTTTTTGGATTGACTCATGAAGAAGCCTTAAATTCACTTGCTCGTATTGGCTTTGACCAGCATTTTTATCGCTGTTTTGCGCAAAAAACGAACTGTCTACATTGATAAGCTGTGAATCTTTTTTAGAATCCTTTCTATTATTTTGCGCCAATATTGGCTCAAGTGGCTTGATAGCGCTTACTTGGGCTAAAGGGGGCTGTTGGGGGGGATTTCGAGTAGCATTATCCCTAATTTCGTTACTTGTTTGCGGCTTAGGCACATCCAACTGCTGTTTTGGGCTTTCTAAAGGTGGGCGACTTTTAGGGGGCGGGGGGGGGGTACGTTTTTTAGGCTGGCTGCGAACAGCTGCTTTAGCAGAAGGGTCTTGCCAAGTGCTAATTTGATTTGCAGACAGCGGAGTTAATATAAAGCGTGTCGTGTGAAATGGGCGCAGTTTAGTATGGTAATCTACAAGGTTGTACACTCGCTTGTATTCTTGCTCGGTAAGGATTTGTTTTGCGATATTATCAATGCGCTTATCAAGGTTTTGCACCGTTCCCACGGCAACATAGTGATAACGACCAAAGGTGTTTTTTCCCAGACTGCTTTTAAAATAATTGTCAATTTTTTTGATGTAATACCAATAGTTGATCAGTGTTATCTGCGGGGTTGAGTGCCCTAATGGCGCTTGCATCTCTTCGCGAACGGACGATTGCCAAAGCGCTGCCCGCGAATGGTGGACAGGGTCGTTACTCAAGCTGATCAGCGCATTAGCGGCTTTATCTGTTTCTTGAATAATGCGTTGTCGAATTTGCTCAAGCGAATGCGAGCTGGCGTCTCTACTCACTTGCGTGGGGGTTTTGCTTTGAGCAATCGTGGGAATTCTTGGATAACTGCTTGTATTAACAGGCTGCGCGGCTTGTAACCCCTCATTTTCAAAACCAGTTAAATAAGCGAATACCAGTAATGCACTGAGAAAAAAGGTGCGTAAATAGCCCATGCTCAATCAAACGTCCTTAAAGAAAATATGAAAAATTTTAGAAAGGTTGGCTAGTTAAGTCATGTGAAATCCTATAATTTATTCCTTATGGTTCAATATATTAATTAAATTTGATATACAAAAAATACGTTTGATTATTTAGCGTATTAAGGGGATTTTTGAAAAATTAATTTCACTTTAAGCCCAATGTTTCAAATTAACGTTAAAAGAAAAGAATTTACATTTTATAGTCAAGGGATTTGATTTATTTAAAGAATTAAAGCACAACTGCAAGCTTGCCCGTCTTTTTGTATAAAATTACAGCGCCGGTATTTTTACTAAAAAAAGCACTGTGTATTTTTGGCCGATCAGAGTAAAGCATGATATCGATCAGAGCGCGGATTTAAATTGCTCATATAATGCTGTTGGCTATTTATCGAATAATTGTGAGAAAAAATGAAAATCGATTTAACTCAATTGGTCACAGAAAGCAGAAATGCGGCAAGTCAGCAAATTGATACCTTGTCGACGTTAGAGATGCTTCAAGTTATTAATCAAGAAGATCAAAAGGTGGCGCAGGCTGTGCAGCTTGAGCTGGCAAATATTGCTCGCGCGGTGGACGTAATTGCCCAGGCATTTATGCAAAATGGGCGTTTGATCTATATGGGCGCCGGCACTTCAGGCCGGCTTGGGATCCTCGATGCTAGCGAATGTCCGCCAACCTATGGTAGCGCTCCTGAGCAAGTGGTGGGGCTCATCGCAGGCGGAGAGCGCGCTATTTTTTCAGCCGTAGAAAATGCTGAAGACAATAAAGAGCTGGCTGAAAATGATTTAAGCTCCCTTAAGCTTGCTAATACAGATGTGGTGGTTGGCATTGCCGCAAGTGGTCGCACGCCTTATGTGCTAGGCGGGCTTACTTATGCTAAAATAGTTGGCGCAGCAACGGTGGCTGTTGCCTGCAATCCTCATTCCCCTATAACAAAAGCCGCTGATATTGCTATCACTCCGGTTGTAGGACCTGAAGTGATCACCGGTTCTTCGCGTATGAAAGCGGGCACAGCGCAAAAATTGGTGCTTAATATGCTAAGCACGGGTGCAATGATCAAAACAGGAAAAGTTTTTGGCAATTTAATGGTTGATGTAGAGGCGACGAACGCAAAGCTTGTGCAGCGGCAGATCAACATCGTAATTGACGCAACTGGCGCCTCATTTGAGCAGGCGCAGCAAGCATTACAAGCGTGCGATCAGCACTGTAAAACAGCCATTTTTATGTTACTGACGGGGCTTAATGCTAAAGAAGCAAAAGAAAAACTCAACGCGCATAACGGCTTTATTCGCAACGCTTTAAATGATTTTTCAAGCAAAAATGAAAGGCGCTGAACGCCCTAAAATCTAAGGAAAAACAATGGCTACGATAGATTTAGCGATGGTTTCAGCGCTTTTAAGCGCAGTAGGTAATGCGCGTAATGTAAAAAAATGCAGTAACTGTATGACTAGACTGCGTTTATCGCTGCTTGATCCCAGCTTAGTTTTACAAGAAGAGCTTAAAAGTATACCGGGCGTGATGGGGCTTGTCGAAAGTGACGGTCAGCTACAGATCATTTTAGGTCCAGGAAAAGCACAGCAAGCGGCGCAGCTAATGAATTCTCTTTTAGGCGATGCATCCAGTTTATCGGACGATACCGCCGAGCTTGCTGAGATTGCCGCGTCACAAAAAAAGCAGATGAAGGCAAAGCAGACCAGTGCTATCCAACGCTTTTTGAGCAAATTTGCCACAATTTTTACCCCGCTTATTCCAGGGTTTATTGCGGCAGGACTATTATTGGGTTTTGCTACCTTACTTGAGCAAATTTTTCTCACTGATCAACATGCTGCGCCGTTTTTAACCGATCTCATTTCATACATGAAGGTGTTTGGCAAAGGGCTGTTTGCTTTTTTAAGCATTTTGATTGGTTATAATGCCCAGCAAGCGTTTGGGGGATCCGGCGTCAATGGCGCAATATTGGCTTCGCTTTTTGTATTAGGCTACACGCCGGATGCGAGTAGTGGGATCTACTCTGGTATGAGTGATTTTTTTGGCTTGACCATTGATCCGCGAGGCAATGTGGTCGGTGTGCTGCTTGCAACAATCATTGGCGCACAGGTTGAGCGTAAAATTCGCCAGTATATGCCAGATGATTTGGACATGATCTTGACTTCTGTCTGCACCTTGCTGGTGATGGGCGCGCTGACGTTTGCTTTGATCATGCCGATTGGTGCTGAGCTTTTTAAAGGAATGTCATGGTTATTTATTAACTTAAATGATAATCCCTTTGGGGCCGCACTTCTTGCAGGACTGTTTTTAATCTCCGTTGTGTTTGGGATCCACCAAGGCTTTGTGCCGGTTTATTTTGCCTTGGTCGAAACACAAGGATTTAATTCATTATTTCCTATTTTAGCAATGGCTGGCGCTGGGCAAGTTGGCGCGTCGCTGGCTTTGTACTGGAAAGCGGCAAAAGGTTCGCGCCTTCGAACTCAGATCCGAGGCGCAATTGTACCGGGATTTTTAGGGATCGGTGAGCCGCTTATCTATGGCGTCACTTTGCCGCGTGTCAAACCTTTTATAACTGCTTGTATTGGCGGCGCCTTTGGTGGCTTTTTTCTCGGGTTACTTGCTTATTTAGGAATGCCGATAGGATTAAATACGGTGTTTGGTCCATCTGGCGTTATTGCTATTCCGCTAATGACCTCAGTAAAAGGCATTTTTCTTGGTATGTTGATTTTTTGTGCAGGACTTTTGATCTCTTATCTGGCAGGTTTTATCGTCACACTGTTATTTGGCAGTAAGGGCGTTGAGCTAGAACCTTAATAAAAATAACATCTTGTTTATTAATAAAAAATTTAAAAATGGCGCTTTTAAATAGAGCGCCATTTTTTATGGTTACCCTTTATTAATAAATAGTTAAAAAATATCAGTATGTTGTGCAAATGAAACAAGGTGCGAAATCTTATTTTGTTTTTGCTAATTCTCAGTTCTTTTTATTGCAGGTTGGCCTATTTACATCAATTGTAAGTCAGTAGTGGTTAAAATAGGTTCGCGGCATGTTAGAGCGATGTTTGGTGGTTGATGATCACGAGATGATCCGAGATGCAGTCGCTATGATGGCAAGTGTCTTGGGGTTTAAAGAAGTTGTTACGGCAATTGATGGCGCAGATGCAATATCAAAAATCTATCATTTGCAGCCAAGCTTTATTATCACAGACTTGCAGATGGACCCTATTGATGGGCTTGACATGTTGAGCCTGATCCGCTGCGGCAAATATGGTCTGCCAAATAAAATTCCTATCATTGTGCTCACAGGCAATGCGGCTGAATCGATTATTACTCAGTGCATTGCTTTAGATGTTGACGGCTTTCTCGTTAAACCTGTTAATCGCCAATTATTACAAGAGCGTGTTGCACTTGTTACGCAGAAAACGAAACCTAAAAAAGTTCCAGAATACTATATTAAATTGCTTGAAAACAAAGGGTTAGATAAATCCTTTGAATCTTTTATGGAGAAATCTGATCCATCGAAAAAAGAGGCTTCGCAAGATAGTACGCAGCCATTAAATGATCCCCTTGCTCGGCAATACGATCCAAGTAAAAATGGGAATTATATTATTTGGCAAGATAAATTTTCAGTGTGTAATGATGAATTAGATGAAAGTAATAAATTATTGCTTGCAATAATAAACGAAACATATGAAGAAATAATAAATAACAATAAAAATAATCCACTCATTTTTGATAAATTGGCCGCTCGGCTTAGAGATTATTTAGAGTTGCATTTTACGCAAGAAGAAAAAATATTAAAAGAATCGCAATACCCGCAAGTAGATAATCATATAGAAATGCATAATGAGCTTGTAAAACAGGCTGATTTTATTTTATTGAAATGCCAAGCTGATGCGAGATTTTATCCTACCGATTTTTTTAAATT
>JBOFXO010000143.1:0-3066 GCA_051654185.1 Vibrionaceae bacterium
GATTGCGGTCACTATGATTGGAAAAATAAAGCTCCAAGTAACCATAGATAATGTGGGCAGCCATGCTGCAGCTGTCGCATTGCCGATCAAAAATGCGCTGTAAAGTAAGTACAAGCCAAAAAATAGCGCCCCTTCTAAGCGGCTTAAAATCGCGCCGGTAAACATCAGCGGCAAGCAGAGCACTGCTACGCCAAGCATGATAGGGAAATCTTGATTAATAAGCTGCGCGCTGCCAGCAAGGCCGTCGCGGCTGCACAGCCCAGAAATTCCTAACACGCCTAACAGATTAAAAATATTGCTGCCAACGACATTACCAACAGCAATGTCGCGCTGCCCCTTAATTGTGGCAACGATTGAAGTTACTACTTCTGGTAAAGAAGTGCCTATTGCGACAATGGTGAGACCGATGACAGCCTCGCTCACGCCAAATATGCGTGCAATATTGACCGCGCTTGTCACTAATAAATTGGCGCCAAGGACTAAAAGCGCTAAACCTCCCACGACCCACAAAATGCTTTGCCATATTGGATGCTCTTTTTGCGTGAGTGAGGCGACTTCATCATTATTTGCTGTTAGGGCTTTAGCCTCATCGCGTTTGCCTTGCACAAAAAGAAACGCAGTGTAAGCGACTAATAAGGCGACTAAGATCCCGCTGTCGATAAAACTTAAAACGCCATCTATCGCCATGTAGAAAAGTAGCGCGCTGACTAGCACCATGATGGGCACATCTTGGCGAATAAGCTGCCTTGATATGGTTAATGGCATGATCATGGCCGCGATGCCTAAAATAAACAGCACATTAAAAATGTTACTGCCGACAACGTTAGCAATGGCTAATTCAGTTTTGCCAGCAATGGCTGAGTTGATACTTACCGCAAGCTCAGGAGCACTTGTGCCAAAAGCCACCACGGTTAGGCCGACCACAAGGCTTGGCACGCCAACTTTAACGGCTAATCTTGCAGCTCCCTTGACTAATCCATCAGCCCCCGTGATCAGCAAAATTAAGCCCAAAATTAAAAGAAGATAATCCATTACGACCTCATAAACCTTAGAGCACTTATTAAAAAGCTAGTGCCTGCCTACGAGAATGGCAATAAATTGTCATGCGGATCAAAGGCAAAGCCTTGCTATGGCTTATGGAAGAGAAAATGTAATGCGCTGTTTGCTTGTCGTTTTATCGGCCGAATAAAAATGCAAAAAGCCTCGTAAATTGACGAGGCTTTTTTAAATTTGGCTCCTCCAACAGGACTTGAACCTGTGACATACGGATTAACAGTCCGCCGTTCTACCGACTGAACTATGGAGGAAAAGTATGGCTCCCTCAACAGGACTTGAACCTGTGACATACGGATTAACAGTCCGCCGTTCTACCGACTGAACTATGAGGGAACAACCGCGCAATAATAGCCTCCCCAAAATAGTGCTGTCAACTTCAACTTATTGTGCTTGCGACAGTTTGCTGAAAAAAAGAGCAGCTTGCGGCGCTGTTTTTTTGTTAAAAAATATCAAGAAAATTGAACAAACAAAAAGAAAACGATTGCGCTGTGAAAAATGTTTTTATTCTACTGCACGCAAACGTTTTCGTTTGTTTGTGACGGATATCACTTTTTAGGCAAGTTAAAAGCGCTTTTCGCTGTTTTTTTCACAAAACGATCTACCTATAATTGCGTGCCATATACCATTATCACGGATGTGAAAGCCCGCCATGGCGCATTTAACTAAAACCTTACTTCCACTCTCCTTGCTTTGTTTGACGGCTGCCACTGCGCAAGCAAATTCTGATCTGCACGCAAATGATTACCGCTGGTTGCAATTTAATGTGATGCACGCCATCGACCAACGCCCTTATACGGATGCCGACGGTGGTTACAGTGACACTTATTTAGAGATGGAGTTTGGCGGCCGCTCGGGTATGTTTGAACTGTATGGTTATATTGATATTTTTGATATTTTTGACGCTAGCAGCAGCGATAAGCACAATGGACAAAATCTGTTTATGAAGCTGGCGCCGCGTTTGTCGCTAAATGCGCTGACAGGTCTCGATCTTAAATTTGGCCCCGTGCAAGAGCTTTATATCGCAAGCGTTAACAATATCGCCGATGGACAAATGGAAAATCAAATCGGGCTTGGCGCTGATATGCAGGTACCGTGGTTTGGTAAAGTGGGTGTTAATTTGTACGCGCGCTATTCAAATGAAAATCAATTTTTTGTTGAAGAAGGGAACAGTTGGAATGGTTATCAGTTATCGGCTAACTGGTTTAAGCCATTTTATCATTTCGATAGTAAAAGCTTCTTATCTTACCAAGGCTACGTCGATTACCAATTTGGCCTCGATCAATTTGAACGCAGCGATCGCACCGCGAGCAATTTAGCAACCTTTCATGGACTTTACTGGAACTCAGAGCGTTTTGCCGTCGGTTATGGCATGAAATATTTTAAAGATGCGTATGGCACAAAGGACGGCTCGCAGTCATTTAATGGCTCTGCGTGGAATAGTTCGGGTTTAAGCCACTATATTGCGCTTTCGTATAAGTTTTAACACAAAAAAACCGCTGCATTGTCAGCGGTTTTATCGGCGCATAGCTTGCAAGTTAGCCGACATCTTCACCTTTTGCTTGTAAATCAGCATGATAAGATGAGCGAACCAGCGGACCACACGCCGCATGGGCAAAGCCAAGCTCCTTGGCTATCTGCTTAAACTCGGCAAATTCGCTAGGAGTAACGTAACGCTGCACAGGAAGATGATGCGGACTTGGCGCTAAATATTGGCCAATGGTCAAACGCGAAACGCCGTGAGCTCGCAGCGCATGCATTACCTCGATGATCTCTTCTTTGGTTTCGCCAAGCCCGACCATTAACCCCGATTTTGTGGGAATGGCGGGAAAACGCTGCGCAAATTCTTTAAGCAGCGTCAGCGACCACTCAAAACTTGCACCTGGTCGCACGCTTGAGTAAAGGCGCGGCACGGTTTCAATATTGTGGTTAAAAACATCGGGCAGGGCGCTTGCTAAAATATCGAGCGCAAGCTCATGGCGGCCGCGAAAATCGGGAACCAAAATTTCAATG
>JBOFXO010000144.1:0-4279 GCA_051654185.1 Vibrionaceae bacterium
AGGAAATGAGCTGGCAAGCCGTTATCGTCGCAAATTGTATGCGCTTTTGTACTAAATGCAGCTTAAGCGCGTTTGACTTGCGCTAAAAGGTGAGGCGCTGCGAATTTATTGCTGCGCGGTCTGCAATAAGGCTGATGACTCGGTACAGTGTGGTTTTGTTTAGGAAAAAATCAAATGGTCGCTCAACTCATTGATGGAAAATCGCTCGCGCAATCCATGCGTGAACAGATCAAGCTGCGTGTACAGCAGCGCTTGCAGCAAGGGCTGCGTGCTCCGGCGCTGACGGTGATTGCTGTAGGCGATGATCCTGCTTCGCAAATTTATGTTGCTAATAAGGAAAAGGCCTGTCAGCAAGTTGGATTTTTATCGCAGCGCATTAAATTGCCGCAAAGCTGCTCGCAGCAGCACTTGCTTGAGCTTATCGAAACGCTAAATACAGATGCGAATGTGGATGGTATTTTAGTGCAGTTACCACTGCCTAAGCAGATTGATCCTGCGCAAGTAATTGAAAAAATAGCGCCGCACAAAGATGTGGATGGTTTTCATCCTTACAACATCGGCCGTTTGTGTCAGCGAGTGCCGACTCTTCGCCCGTGCACGCCAAAAGGGATCATGAGTTTGCTTGCTCATTATCAAATTGATCTGCTTGGAAAAAATGTGGTGATAGTTGGCGCTTCCAATATTGTTGGCCGGCCGATGGCGCTTGAAGCGCTGCTGCAAAGAGCGACTACCACCGTTTGTAACAGCCTCACGCCAAATTTGCCGCAAGTTATTGCGCAAGCAGATATTTTGATCTCAGCAATTGGTAAGCCGCATTTTATACAAGGCGAGTGGTTAAAAATGGGCACAGTGGTAATTGATGTGGGGATCAATCGCTTAGCCGATGGCAAACTGTGTGGTGATGTGCACTGGGAAAGCGCCTGTCAGCGCGCCAGCTTTATTACACCTGTACCAGGTGGTGTAGGGCCTATGACAGTGGTTAGTTTGCTTGATAATACGTTGCAAGCGTGTGAGCAGCAAAACTGCCCACAAAGTTAAAAGAGCAGCGCATTTAAATGATGCGCTGCTGTACTTTTACCAGCCTTTGACTACGGAGTTGTTAAACAGCGCAGATGCGGCCTTGTACACCTCATCTGTTTGATAGGCTTTAACAAATTGCTGCACGTTTTGATCGTTGACGTTCGTCATTTTCGCGACAATCAAATTAACGTACGGCGATTGCTTATCTTCAACAAAAATGCCATCGCGATTTGGCATGAGGTTGATTGCGCTTGCAAAACTGTTGTTAATGATCGCAAGCGTCACGTCGTCAAGAGCGCGTGGCAGCTGAGCGGCTTCAAGTTCAATGAACTGCAACTTTTTAGGGTTGCTTGTGATATCAAGCACAGTTGCCGCGATACCCGCTTTGGCATCTAGCTGGATAATCCCTTGTTTTTGCAAAAGAAGAAGAGCGCGGCCTAGGTTTGATGGATCGTTTGGCAGCGCAATTTTATCTTGCTCTTGCAGCTCTTCAATGGACTTGATTTTTTTCGAGTAGCCAGCAATAGGGTAAAGAAAAGAGTTACCTGCTATAGCAAATTGGTAACCTCTGTTTTTAAGCTGCTCGTCAAGATAGGGTTTATGCTGAAAGGCATTCACATCAATGGCGCCTTCTGCAAGTGCTGCATTGGGCGAAATGTAGTCGCTAAAAGTGACAAGCTCTACATTGAGATTGTATTTTTCTTTAGCCACTTTAACGGCAACTTCGGCTATTTGCTCTTCAGCGCCCGCAATCACGCCCACTTTAAGTTTACTCATGTCTAGCGCTTTTTCTTCGCCGCAGCCAGCTACAGCCAGTAGCGTTGCAATTCCTGTTGCTAGAGCCAATTTTTTGAAAAACATTGTCTATCTCCTGTGATCAACACGCTTAGCGAAAAAGTCACCAATCGATTGGATGAGTTGCACTAGTATCACCAAAATTACAACAGTGATAACCATCATAGTAGTATCAAATCGTTGATAACCATAGCGAATTGCAACATCTCCTAAGCCGCCACCGCCAACTGCGCCCGCCATCGCCGAGTAGCCAACCAGCGTCACAAGTGTGACTGTTGCGCCATGGACGATAGCCGGTAGTGCTTCCGGTAACAGTACTTTCATGATGATCTGAAAGGTGGAGGCGCCCATCGCTTGCGCAGCTTCAATTAGACCTTCGGGGATCTCAATGAGCGCTCCTTCTACAAGGCGAGCAATAAAGGGAATAGCGCCGATACACAGTGGTACAATCGCAGCGGTTGTGCCGATAGAGGTGCCAACAATAAGGCGCGTTAGCGGAATGAGCACGACGAGCAAGATGATAAAAGGAATGGAGCGGCCGATGTTGATTATTGTGCTAAGCAAGAAATTGAGCACTTTATTTTGCAGTAAGCCATCGGGTTTGGTCAGATGCAAAAGGATCCCAAGAGGAAAACCGAGTAAAAAGCCAATAAATCCTGCAATTGCCACCATCAGCAGCGTTTGCCCTAACGCATCGAGCAAAAACCAAAACATGCGTTCGTGTAGGGCTAAGAAATTTGTAATACTTGCCAGATCAAGCGACATACCCAAGCACCTCAACGTTAATATTATGTTGTTTTAAAAAGGAAAAAGCCTGCTGAATGTCTTCAGGTTTGCCAAAAAATTCAGCGAGCATGAGGCCAAATTTCACCCCGCCTGCGTAATCCATGCTCGAGTTTAAGATACTGATATCAATGTTAAATTGCCGTGCGATGTGGCTTATCACCGGCGCATCGACACTTTCACCAGTAAATTCAAGGCGCACTAATGGAGGCAGATCCTCTGCTGGGTTGTTGGTTAAGCGCTTTTGGTAATCGCTAGGAATGGCAAGATGTTGTATTTGTTTAATAAAATCGCGAGCCAGATCAGTTTTGGGGCTGGCAAAAATATCACCCACTCCGCCTTGCTCGATTAATTGCCCGCTGCTGATGATTGCTACTTCATGGCAAATTTTTTTAACCACTTCCATTTCGTGAGTGATCAACAAGATGGTAATTCCCAGTTTTGCGTTGATTTTTTGTAGCAGGTTGAGAATAGATTGTGTCGTTGCCGGATCAAGAGCGCTGGTCGCCTCATCGCACAAAAGGACTTTGGGCTGGCAGGCTAATGCCCTTGCAATGGCGACCCGCTGCTTTTGCCCGCCACTTAAATTGGCAGGATAGGCATCCGCTTTATCGCTAAGTCCCACTAAATCAAGAAGCTGTTTTACTCGTGGAGCAATGGTGGATTTCTTTTTGCCGGCAAGCTCGAGCGGCAGCGCGATATTTTGCGCCACTGTTCGCGAGCTTAGCAGGTTAAAGTGTTGAAAAATCATGCCAATTTTTTGTCGCTGCTCAGTTAGCTCACGATTAGAAAGTGCGCTAAGTTCAACGCCATCAACAAAAATTTGTCCACGGCTTGGTTTTTCAAGCAGATTAACGAGCCGAATAAGTGTACTTTTACCGGCGCCCGATGGGCCGATCACGCCAAAAATAGTGCCTGCTTTAACATGCAAATTGACGTTACGCAGTGCATGAATAGATTTTCCTGCGAGCTGATAGATTTTACTGACTTTTTTTATCTGGATCATTGTGAATTAGCCTAGGTTTAACTCAATTTTGATGCTAAAAGTTCAGGATCTTGAAGTCAATTGATATATTCAAGCCATCGAAATTTATAAAAATAATTGGGTTGAGAAAGGCTAAGAATATGCAAATTTGTCAAGAATTACATCAGTAGCATGAAAATTTGCCAAATTTTCTGATCATAGATTGCTAGGCATCGGTTTTACGCAGGCTAAAGCGCGGCAACAAAAAATGCGCCGCGCACGCTCACAATAATTCTTTGATTTGAGTCTTATCTAGCTTTTGAAAAGCAAAGGTGAGTATTTGTGCAAGCTCTTGATATTTAGGGTTGTTTTTTCGGGCAGGTAGCTGAGGCTGGCTGTCAAGCAGCTGTTGGTGCAGCTTTTGATACCATTGATTAAGCGCGGGAGTAAGTGCGGTTTGACTGCGTTTACCGAGCCACCACAGCCCTTGTAGCGGCAAACTGAGCGCAAACAATGCGGTGATCACAGCTTGGCTTAACCCATCGTGATTATTAAAAATAATCTGGATCAAAATGCTGCTCACTGCGACGGCGGGCATGGCATGCATAGAAAACTGTGTCGCGTAAATAATGCGATTTTCCGGAAACAGCGGCGCAAGCTCTTGGCGCTGTGGCCAGCTTTTGCGGTAAATATCGCCAAGACGCAATGTTTGCCATA
>JBOFXO010000145.1:0-2365 GCA_051654185.1 Vibrionaceae bacterium
GCGCAGCTTGCAAAAGAACATGACGACGCTGATCAATAAGCTGCGCCTTTTTTTTAGCATGCTCACCCCATAAAAGAAAAATTAACCCATCACGCCGCGCGCTCAACGCACTGATCATCGCGTCGCTAAAAATTTCCCAGCCAAATTTGGCATGCGAATGCGCTAAGCCTTGCTGCACCGTTAAAACTGTATTGAGCAGCAGTACGCCTTGCTTTGCCCATGCGGTCAAATTGCCATGTGCCGGCAAAATAAAACCTTCCACATCTTGGACTAACTCTTTGTAAATATTGGCCAATGACGGCGGGATTTTCACGCCATGCGCCACAGAAAAAGCCAAGCCGTGCGCTTGACCTGCGCCGTGGTAAGGGTCTTGCCCTAAAATTACCACCTTTACATCACAAAACGGCGTTAATTCAAAAGCTTGATAAACATCCTCTTGCGCAGGAAACACGCTCGAGCTTACGCGCGCTTTTGCAACCGCTGACTCAAGCTTTGTAAAATAAGGCTTTTTCTTTTCTTCATCGAATAACGCTTGCCAAGTTATTTCATGCATTGTGACCGCCTATTATTTGCAAAAAGAGCGCAGCAGCGCGATCTCTTGCGCCCAAATTTGAGGATCAATGGTCTCTAAAATAAGCGGAATATTGTCAAAACGCGGATCTTGCATAATAAACTCAAAACAAGGTAAACCGATTTCACCTAACCCTAGTGAATGGTGGCGATCCACTTTGCTAGCAAAAGCGCTTTTACAATCATTAAGATGCATTCCGCGCAGATAATTAAACCCAACCACTGCAGAAAATTCGGCAAAAGTTTGCTCGGCTGCGGTTAAGCTGCGCAAATCGTAACCTGCTGCAAAGGTGTGGCACGTATCTAAACAAACGCCCACCCGTGATTTATCCTCAACTTGCGCGATGATCGCGGCTAAATGCTCAAAACGATAGCCCAAGTTACTGCCTTGCCCTGCGGTGTTTTCAATCACTAGCACCACGTCCGGCACAGCCTTGTGCGCGATATTAATAGACTGCGCTACAAGCTCAAGGCTTGCATGCTCGCTGATCTTGTTAAGGTGGCTGCCAGGATGAAAATTAAGCAGCGTAAGCCCAAGCTTGCGGCAGCGCTCCATTTCATCAATAAAAGCGGTGCGTGATTTTGCCAAATTTTCTGCATCCGGCGCGCCCAAATTTATCAAATAGGAGTCATGAGGCAAAATAGCCTCAGGGCGAAAGCCGTAGCGCTCACAATTGGCCTTAAATGCGACAATACTTTGCTCACTCAGCGGTTTTGCCTGCCACTGGCGCTGATTTTTAGTGAACAAGGCAAAAGCGTTAGCATTGATTTGCTGGGCGTTCAGCGGCGCATTTTCTACACCACCAGACGCTGAAACATGGGCGCCAATGTATTTCATGCTTGGTATCCAAATAGGCTTATTTAAAAACGACATCTTGGCCGATTTGCCGATATTTGTACATCTTTGCAAAAATGCCTTATTCAATAAAAGGTTGCGAGTTAAATAACAATTACATCACTGCAGAGAATTAAATTTTTTTTATTTTTTCAAAAATATTGTTGTAATTTGATTGAAATCAAAATAACCTTAGATTAGTTGTTGACACGTTAAATTTCGCCTCTAGCAAAAGCATTCAATCCTAAAGCAAGGAGAAGAAGATGATCACAGGTATTCAAATCACTCAAGCCGCCAATGATGACTTAGTTAACTCTATTTGGCTTATCGACAGCGAAACCAACAAAGCACGCTGCGTTGGCGCAACAGCAGGTTTTAAAGTAGATCAAGAAATTGATGTCGCGCAGCTTGGTCAATACCAAAGCCGTGAGCTTGCCATTGAGCATGCAGCAAAAATCGAAGGTGGCCAACACCTTAACGTTAACGTGCTACGCCGCGAAACGTTAGAAGACGCTGTGGCACACCCTGAGCTTTATCCACAATTGACCATTCGTGTTTCAGGTTACGCCGTACGCTTCAACTCTCTCACACCTGAGCAACAACGTGATGTAATTGCACGTACTTTCACAAAATCTTTGTAATATGAGCGAAAAGCGCGGGCCGTACTTCCTGCGCTTTTTCTAACCGCTATTTTTAAACCTCTTCCCTCACAATTTCCTTTTAAGCTCCCTTTTCTACGCCTCGTTTTTTGGATCAAAAAACTACAAAACGCCTTTACACAATTAGCGAATAAACTGTGCACCCTCTCCCAAGCAAACACGCGAAGCACGGCAGGCGCTGCAAATCAAGAGCGTCAGCAAGCAGGCTACAATATTGCTGCTAAACTTGGGTGATATCAGTAAATTCAATGAGATCCGAGCATGAGTTACAGCCTTTTTGATCTGTTTAAAGTTAGCATTG
>JBOFXO010000146.1:0-10730 GCA_051654185.1 Vibrionaceae bacterium
GTGATTAGCGCAACGGACGCTGACGGTGACAGGCTTAGTTTTAGCGCAACCGGTGCGAAAATTACTGGGCTTGGCAACGCTCAAGCACAAGTAACTTATGAGGCTAAGCACAGCATTGAGGATCGCATCGAGACGATAACTGTTTCAGTTTCTGATGGAAAAGTAACGCGCAGTGCGTCGATTAACATGAAAATTAAAGGTACTGGCGAAAGCTGGCCAGTGCTTACCTCTCCTGATAGCGTCGAAGTCAACGCGGGCGAAATTGCAAAAATTTCAGTATCAGCAACCGATATTGACAACGATCCGCTAACCTTTAGCACATCTCACGGCACTGTCGCGCAAACAGGCAACACGGCTGTGATCAGCGTAGCAACCTCGCTGCAAGATGCTGGCACTGAGCTGCAAGTTGTGATCAAAGTCAGTGACGGCCGAGTTACTGATCAAGACACCGTTATTGTTAAAGTGAAAAAAGAGTCAGCGCCATCACAGAGCACTTGGGATCCAAAAACCGTTTATAACGGAGGTGACAAAGTCATTCACAATGGCATTGAATACACTGCAAAATGGTGGACGCAAGGTGATGAGCCTGGACGCTCTGATGTTTGGCAAGAAAAAAGCGACGGCTCTTTGCAAGAGTGGGATGCGGCAAAAGTTTACAACGGCGGCGATCAAACCACTTTCCAAGGCAAGCTTTATGAAGCTAAATGGTGGACACAAGGCGACCAGCCGGGTAATCCAAATGGTCCTTGGCTGTTAAAATAAACTCGCTATTAGCATAGATAAAAGGCCCTTTGCGGGCCTTTTTTATTCTAAATTACATATTAGCAATCATTTCTTGTGCAAATTCAGAGCATTTGCGAAGCTTAGCGCCTTGCATGAGTCGCTCAAAATCGTAGGTGACCGTCTTGTTGCTAATGGTTTTTTCCATTGCTGACAAAATAAGATCGGCAGCTTCCACCCAGCCTATGTGACGCAGCATCATCTCTGCAGATAAGATCAAAGAGCCGGGGTTGACTTTATCTTGGCCAGCATACTTAGGCGCGGTGCCGTGCGTTGCTTCAAAAAGCGCGACGCCATCGCCAATGTTTGCGCCAGGCGCAATGCCAATTCCGCCGACTTGCGCTGCGAGCGCATCGGAGATGTAATCGCCGTTTAAATTCATGGTAGCGATGACGTCATATTCAGCAGGGCGCAACAATATTTGTTGTAAAAAGGCGTCGGCTATCACGTCTTTGATCACGATGTCACGGCCAGTTTTAGGATTTTTAACGCTCATCCAAGGGCCGCCGTCGAGCAAACTGGCACCAAATTCATCGCGCGCGACTTCATATCCCCACTCTTTAAAGGCGCCTTCGGTAAACTTCATGATGTTACCTTTGTGCACTATGGTCAAAGAGCTGCGATCGTTATCAATGGCGTATTGCAGTGCGGCGCGCACTAGGCGTTTGCTGCCTTCTTCAGAGGTAGGTTTAATACCAATACCGCATTGTGTCGTGAAACGGATTTTTGTTACGCCCATCTCCTTTTGTAAAAAGTCGATAACTTTGGTTGCTTGCTGTGAGCCTGCCTTAAACTCTACGCCGGCGTAAATATCTTCAGAATTTTCACGATAGATCACCATGTTGGTGAGCTCAGGCTGCTTAAGTGGGCTTGGCACGCCATCAAAATAACGCACTGGTCGTACACAAAGATAGAGATCAAGCTCTTGGCGCAGTGCGACGTTGAGCGAGCGAATGCCGCCGCCGACAGGTGTGGTGAGTGGTCCTTTAATGGCAACTTTGTATTGGCGAATAAAATCAAGTGTTTCAAGTGGAAGCCATTGATCTTTGCCATAAATGTGCGTAGATTTTTCGCCAGTATAAATTTCCATCCAAGCAATCTTGCGCTGCCCGTTATAGGCGCGCGCTACGGCTGCATCGACAACTTTTTTCATCGCGGGTGTAACGTCAACGCCGATGCCATCGCCTTCAATGTAGGGAATAATAGGATCATTGGGAACGGTCAATTTGCCGTTTTGATAGCTAATTTGGCTGCCCTGCGGGATGATAACTTTGGTCTGCACTGTTTGTTCTCCTTTGTGGATGACGTTAATGGTGCGTCTTTTTAATGGCTATTTATGTTTTG
Organism: Vibrionaceae bacterium; assembly: GCA_051654185.1. Taxonomy (GTDB): domain Bacteria; phylum Pseudomonadota; class Gammaproteobacteria; order Enterobacterales; family Vibrionaceae; genus Enterovibrio. The sequence continues at coordinate 2,125 of JBOFXO010000146.1, forward strand.
CCAGATCCGATTTGAAGCATAAGTGTTGCCTTAACATATTGAAATCACATTTAATTTTACTAGATTATGACAATAGAGCGAAAAAAAATACGACCACTGCGCGCTGTGAAAAAAAAAGTTGCTGCGCCTGCCTCAAATCAGGCAAATAAGCCAAAGCAGCGAGTTAAAGAGCGGCGCGTGATCTTGCTCAATAAACCTTACAATGTGCTCACACAGTTCACAGGTCAAGTGGGCGAGCAAACTTTGGCGGATTTTGTGCCTGTTAAAGGCGTGTATGCGGCAGGACGGCTTGATAAAGACAGTGAAGGGCTGCTGGTTTTAACGAATGATGGCGCGCTGCAAGCACAGTTAACGCAGCCAAAATTTCGCTCTGGAAAAACCTATTGGGTGCAGGTTGAGGGCGTGCCTTGTGAAGAAGCGCTTGCGTTATTAAGAAACGGGGTGATGCTTAATGACGGGGTAACGCTGCCGGCTAAAGTGCATATGATGGAAGAGCCCTTGCTTTGGCCGCGTAATCCGCCTATTCGTGAGCGCAAAAATATCCCAACCAGCTGGCTTGCTATCACGCTTTTTGAAGGGCGCAATCGTCAGGTTCGCCGTATGACGGCGGCGGTTGGTTATCCGACATTGCGCCTTATTCGTTATCAAGTTGGGGAGTGGACGCTCGATGATTTGCCATCTGGGCAGTGGAAAGAGGTTGTTTATCCTGCGTAAATCAGACTGAACAATGATTTTGCTAGCTACATTTGCTGCAAAGCAGTAAAATTCGCCTTTACGTTGAGCGAACAGATACGCGCAAAAGTTGTCCGCCAAAGAGAAATGGCGCAAGAGGATTAAATGGCAAAAGAAGATGTAATTGAAATGCAAGGCACCGTACTTGACACACTACCTAATACCATGTTTCGTGTTGAATTAGAAAACGGTCATGTCGTAATTGCACACATTTCTGGGAAAATGCGTAAAAACTACATACGAATTTTGACTGGTGATAAAGTCACTGTTGAGATGACTCCTTACGATCTTTCTAAAGCGCGCATTATTTTTCGCGCTCGCTAAGTTAGCTATAGCGATAAAAAAACCAAACCTGCTTAGGTTTGGTTTTTTTGTTTGTGCAGCTTTGCTTACTTAAGCGTGCGTGAGCTCATTGCTGTAGCTAAAAATAAGCTTATCGTTTTGTAGATCCACTTTCACCGCGCCGCCGTTAACTAAATGGCCAAACAGCAGTTCGTTAGCCAGATTTTTCTTAAGGTGCTCTTGAATGACTCGCACCATAGGACGGGCGCCCATCGCGCGATCATAGCCTTTTTCAGCCAGCCACGTTTTAGCCGCTTCCGTGATCTCAAGAGACACGCCACGCGAATCAAGCTGCGCCTGTAGCTCTACAATAAATTTATCAACTACTTGCAAAATAATGGCCGGAGTTAGGTGGTTAAACCAAATGATCCCATCTAAGCGGTTGCGAAATTCGGGAGGAAAAGTCTTTTTGATCTCATTCATGGCATCGAGATCGCGCTCTTGCTGAATAAGGCCAATCGATTTACGCTCTATTTCGCTAACGCCGGCATTGGTCGTCATGACTAAAATGACATTGCGAAAATCCGCTTTACGGCCATTATTGTCGGTTAAGGTGCCATTATCCATTACTTGCAGCAGCAAGTTAAACACATCGGGATGCGCTTTTTCAATTTCATCAAGCAAAACAACGCTGTGTGGATGCTTGATCACTCCATCGGTTAAAAGGCCTTGTTGCTCATAGCCCACATAGCCAGGAGGGGCGCCAATGAGGCGGCTGACAGTGTGGCGCTCCATATATTCCGACATATCAAAGCGTTGCAGCTTGATCCCTAATGCACGCGCAAGCTGTACGGTCACTTCAGTTTTACCGACGCCGGTAGGACCTGCGAACAAAAAGGAGCCAACAGGTTTATTTTCTGCGCCAAGCCCTGCGCGGTTAAGTTTTATCGACGCACAAAGCGCGTTGATCGCCGCATCTTGTCCAAAAACTAACATTCTGAGTTTTTGATCCAGCGAGTGCAAAATATCTTTGTCGCTGCTTGAGACTGATTTTTCGGGAATGCGCGCCATTTTGGCGATCATCACTTCAATATCGCTGACATTGACTGTGCGTTTGCGTTTATTTGAAGGGGCTAAACGGCAGCTTGCACCGGCTTCATCAATCACATCAATCGCTTTGTCGGGTTGATGGCGATCATTGATATATTTAGTCGATAGCTCTACCGCGGCGCGGATAGCCTTGCTGCTGTAACGGACTTGATGGTGTGATTCATATTTAGCCTTAAGCCCCATCAAAATTTTCACTGTGTCTTCCGTTGACGGCTCTACAATGTCAATTTTTTGAAAACGGCGTACCAATGCATGCTCTTTTTCAAAAACGCTGGCAAATTCTTGGTAAGTGGTTGAACCAATGCAGCGCAATTTGCCACTTGAGAGCAGTGGTTTGATAAGATTTGCTGCGTCAACTTGGCCACCAGATGCCGCACCTGCGCCAATAATGGTATGAATTTCATCAATAAAAAGGATGGTGTCTTTTTCTTTTTCAAGCTGCTTTAAAACATTTTTAAAGCGCTTTTCAAAATCGCCGCGGTATTTTGTTCCGGCAAGAAGAGAGCCAATATCTAGCGAGTAAATGACACAATTTTTAATAATATCGGGCACTAAGCCTTGATGAATTTGCCAAGCCAGCCCTTCTGCGATCGCCGTTTTTCCAACGCCCGCCTCGCCGACCAGCAATGGATTATTCTTACGTCGCCTGCATAATACTTGAATTGTGCGCTCTAGCTCTTGCTCACGGCCGATCAGGGGATCGATGCCACCGAGCTGCGCTAACTGATTTAGGTTTACTGCAAAATTTTCAAGTCTGTCTTCAGCGTTTTCTAAATTGCTGCTTTCTTCTGAAGGGAGCTGCGCGCCTGAGCTGTCGCGGTTGCCATTAGCGCTTTTTGTTGTGCCATGAGAAATATAATTAACCACGTCAAGGCGATTGATGTCATTTTTCTTTAACAGGTAAGCGGCGTGAGATTCTTGCTCGCTAAAAATAGCGACTAACACGCTTGCTCCATTGACCTCGCTGCGCCCAGAGGATTGCACATGGAAAACCGCACGCTGCAGAACGCGCTGAAAACTGAGTGTTGGCTGAGTTTCGCGTAATAAGTCGCCAGCGGGAATAAGCGGTGTTGTCTGCTCAATAAATATATCTAGCTCTTTATATAAAACTTCCAGATCCGCGCCGCATGAAAGCAGTGCGTCACGAGCAGTGGCGTTTTTGATCAGTGCCAACAGCAGATGCTCGACGGTCATAAACTCGTGGCGTTTTTCTTTTGCTCGGGTAAACGCTTCATTTAGAGTTGTTTCGAGTTCTTTGTTTAGCATAGGGATCTCTCTATAAAAGCCAATAAGAAGCTTTGATAAGCATAGCGTTTTTAATTAAGTTTTTTCCATCATGCATAATAACGGATGCTCATGTTCTCTTGCATAAGACATTATTTGCAATACTTTCATTTCTGCCACTTCTGCGCTATAAGTGCCGCAAATCGCTTTATTTTCATAGTGAACTGTGAGCATGACGTGGGTTGCTCTATCTAAAGTCATCGCAAAAAACTTTTGTAAAACTTCGACAACAAAATCCATCGGCGTATAGTTATCGTTATACAAGACGACATGGTACAAGGACGGTGGTTGTAGCCTTGTCTGCTGCGCTTGTTTTTCGACTATTGCCGGTGCTGTAAAGGGTCTATTCATGGTTATTTACATCTGTTGGCAGATTTTTACCCCAAAATAAATTTCTACTGACAACTTATTAATAAAGATACAAAATATCTGCTTAGATAAAAGGCTAAGTCAAGGATTGTATTCCAGCAACTAAAACAATGCTATATTCCCTAGCATTAGATATTTAAATAAGCAGTTTTTGATCTTCGTTCTTAAATAAGATTAGTTGTAAAAAAATCTAATTTAAGCAAAGCATTAGTCTAAATAATGATGTTGATCCGTAATGTGCTTTTTAGTTGTTAGTGTCGCTTTGAAAATGGCCGAGAGAAACTTTTCAGTGCGCGATGTTTTCGATACTGTAGAGTCTGCAGCCAGATTTTGGCGCATTGGTATAAAAATAGGGTAAGTTTATGTCAGATATTCCTTCTTCGGTAGATGTGATTGTAAGTGCTGAAACGGCTGCGCAAGCCTCGGTTTCTGTTTGGCCGTATGTTTTAGCTGTATTAGCGGTAATTGCGATCGCCTGTTATTTTGGTTACAAAAAGTTAAATCGTCCCAGCGTTCTTATTAAGCAGATCCGCAAAAAGAATTTGAAAGCTCTTGAAAAGCAAGGGGTTGAAAGTAATGAAGCTCTCGCGGATCTCGATCGCTTATTAACCTCTGTTGAGCGTTACGCGACCAAGCAATCATTGACAGGCACGCAAACTTTGCGCTTTTTAGCGCCGCTTAATTATAAAGATCGCATCAAAACGGCAAAAGATATGTATAACGCGTTGTATAAAATCGCATTGGACGTTGAAGATCAACGCCTTGCTGCTGAGTTTAAAACGCGTGGCGCAAATGTAAAAGCGAACTCAAGATTGATGGCTGGGATCTTAAAACGCGCAGGTGTGTAGCATTTGCTTACACAGCCACGATCAATAACAAAGTGCAGCATGAAGCTGCACTTTGCATTTTACGCCTTACAAAATGCGCATGCCTTCTTTTGCACCACAATGCGGCTCAAGCAGCCACAGATCACTGCCACCAGGGCCAGCTGCTATGACCATTGCTTCAGAAACGCCAAATTTCATTTTTCTTGGATGCACGTTGGCTACAACCACTGTGTATTTTCCAATAAGATCTGCGGGCTGATAAGCGCTGCGGATCCCTGAAAACACTTGGCGTGTTTCGTTGCCTAAATCGATGTGCAACTTTAATAATTTATCTGATTTTTCAACGAACTCGCATGCAATGATCTTGGCAACGCGAAGGTCTACTTTTGCAAAATCATTAAATTCAATGGCCGGTAAGATTGGCTCAAAATCACTTGACTTTGCTTTTTGCTCTGCCGCTACAGGCGCCATCTCGGCCTTAGAGGCTTCAACCATCGCGCTCGTTTGCTCGGTGGTGATGCGGCTAAACAGGGCGTTAAATGAATTAAGCTCGTGTGAGGTCAGTGGCGTTTTGATATTTTCAAAATCAACAACTTGATTTAAAAATAGCTCACTGCGCTGCGCAAGTTTTGGCATCACAGGCTTTAAGTAGCACAGTAAAATGCGATAAAGGTTAATGCCCATCGAGCAGATCGCATGCAATTTTTCATCGGCGCCTTCTTGTTTTGCAACCACCCATGGCGCTTGCTCGTCAACGTATTGGTTAGCCAGATCAGCTAATTGCATGATTTTGCGGATAGCTTGGCTAAACTCGCGCTGCTCGTAGCAGCTTGTGATAGTGGCTGCGGCATCGATAAACTGCTGGTAAAGCTTGGGATCAGCGCAGGTTGCGCTAAGTTTGTTGGCAAAGCGTTTTTTCAAAAAGCCTGCATTACGTGAAGCAAGGTTAACCAGCTTATTGACCACGTCTGCGTTAACGCGCTGCACAAAATCATCAAGGTTAAGGTCGAGATCGTCAATGCGGCTGTTGAGTTTAGCAGCGTAGTAGTAGCGCAGGCACTCAGGATCAAGATGCTCAAGGTAGGTACTTGCCTTGATAAATGTCCCTTTCGATTTAGACATTTTTGCTCCATTGACCGTCACATAGCCATGCACAAAGATTTTGCTTGGCTTTCTAAAGCCTGCGCCATCAAGCATGGCTGGCCAAAATAGGCTGTGAAAATAGACAATGTCTTTGCCGATGAAATGGTAAAGCTCGGCTTCACTCTCTTTTTTCCAATATTCGTCAAAGCTGATGCTTGGATTTTTATCGCAATAGTTTTTAAAAGATCCCATGTAGCCGATTGGCGCGTCGAGCCACACGTAGAAAAATTTGTCTTTTTCATCAGGAATTTCAAAACCAAAGTAGGGGGCATCGCGCGAAATGTCCCACTGCTGTAAGCCGCTTGCTAGCCACTCTTTCATTTTGTTCGCGGTTTCATCTTGCAGCGCGCCGCTGGCAATCCAGTTTGTCAGCATGGACTCAAATTGCGGCAGATCAAAAAAGAAGTGCACGGACTCTTTTAAAACGGGCGTTGCGCCGCTGACCGCCGATTTTGGGTCGATAAGCTCGGTTGGGCTGTACGTTTCGCCGCAGCTGTCGCAGTTATCACCGTATTGATCGGGCGCTTTACATTTTGGGCAGGTGCCTTTGACAAAACGGTCGGGCAAAAACATCTCTTTTTGCGGATCAAAGAGCTGTGAAATGGTGCGATTTTTAATGTAGCCGCTTGATTTTAATTGGTTATAAATGAAGGTGGCCAGCGTCTTGTTCTCAGGGCTGTGCGTGCTGTGGTAGTTATCAAAACTGATATCAAACCCTGCAAAATCGCGTTCATGCTCAGCTTGAATGTCTGCGATCAGCGCTTCAGGCTCAATGCCCATCTGCTGCGCTTTTAGCATGATCGGCGTGCCGTGCGCATCGTCGGCGCAAATAAAATGGACAGTGTTGCCGCGCAGGCGCTGGTAGCGCACCCAAATGTCGGCTTGGATATGCTCTAGCATGTGGCCTAGGTGAATGGAGCCGTTGGCGTAGGGTAGTGCGCAAGTCACTAATATTTGGCGAGAATTAGCCGTTGTCATAAATGAAATCACAATTTAAAGGCGAAAATATGTGGGAAAATTTTACCTGATCACGGCAATCTTGTCATACTTTGTGCCGCGACTTGCCCGCTGATTTGCTCCTTTCATTGATAAATCAGATATTTTTATGGCATGTAGACGGCTAACTCCTTATAATTCGCCGCGTTTATTTTTTGGCTGTCTTGGGAACTAATATGAGTGACGATCAGCGATGTGTTATTATCGGCATTGCCGGCGCATCTGCTTCAGGAAAAAGTCTTTTAGCACGAACCATTTATAATGAGCTAAGGGCTAAAGTTGGTGATAACCAAATCGATGTGATCACTGAAGATTGCTATTACCATGATCAAAGCCATTTGAGCATGGAAGAGCGCGTAAAAATGAACTACGACCACCCGCAAGCGCTCGACCATGATCTTTTGTGTCAGCATCTTGAAGAGCTGATTGCTGGGCGTCCTGTGCATGTGCCCCAGTACAGCTACTCTGAGCACACACGTGTTGCGCAAACAACCTATATGACGCCAAAAAGGGTGATCATTTTAGAGGGAATTTTGCTCTTAAACGACCCAAGTCTGCGCAAGCTGATGCATGCTTCGATTTTTATGGACACGCCGCTTGATATCTGTTTAATGCGCCGTATGCAGCGTGATATTTTAGAGCGCGGCCGCTCGCTTGAGTCAGTCATTGAGCAGTATCAAAAAACAGTTCGCCCGATGTTTATGCAGTTTATTGAACCCTCAAAGCAGTACGCCGATATCATCGTACCGCGCGGCGGTAAAAATCGCATCGCTATCGATGTGTTAAAAGCGCATATTTCGCGACTTTTAAAAGGCTGAGCTCTTAAACTATTTGTTTTTTATATAAATTTATGCGTTATGGATGACGCTCCTTTCATTTTTCTGCTTTCAAGCCATTTTTAAAGTACGGTTTAGGCTGTAATATCAAAAAAAATCCGCTACTCTTGCAATTTGTTCAAACAATTAAGGAGGCGGGTGTGTTAAGAAAATTCGCTTATTTTTTATTGATCATGATGCTGCTGGTTTTTGTTGTGATCGGCGGCGTGCTTTATTGGATAAATCCGAATGACTTTAAACCGCTTATCACTCAAGAAGTTAAAAAGCAGCTAGGGCGAGACCTTGTGATCGGCGGCGATATCGGTTGGTCATTTTGGCCCACGCTGGGGTTGTCGGTTGAGCAAGTTTCGCTAAACAATCCAGAAGGGTTTTTAGAGCCTGCGTTACTGAGTGTTAGCCAAGCAAAATTGCAGGTCGCTGTGCGTCCGCTTTTGCGTCAGCAGCTTGATGTTGAGCAAATTAGCCTGCATGGCGCGCGTATTTTTGTGCAAACCTTGGCTGATGGCCGCACTAACCTAGATGGCATTGGTAAGCAAACAGCACAGCCTGCTACTGACAGCGAGACGCAGCCTGCTTCGCCAGCTGACAAAACGCCACAAGATCCGCCAACTTCTACCGAGCAAAATAAGCCACCGGTGTCAGCGAGTGAGCCCAAAGCTGCCGGCGCTGCTAAACCTTGGAAGCTGCGCATTGGTGAAATTGATATTCAAGACGCCAGCGTGGTTATTCGCGATGATAAAAGTGCTCAGTTAACGCAGCTGACTGATTTTGATTTTAATTTGGCTCAGTTTGCACTTGATGAATGGAGCGAGATGAATTTTGCGCTCAGTGCTTTGCAAAATAAATTAAGCGTAACAGCGCAAGGCCGTGGACTGTTAAAACTTGCCGCTGATCCGCAGCGCTCTGAGCTAAAAGGGTTAACGCTTTCGGCTAAAGCATTAGATCCTAGCCAAAATATTGCGTTAGAGTCCGCTAAGTTTGAAATTGATCAGTTCGCGTTAGCAAAACCTGCCAAAGTCACGCTGGC
>JBOFXO010000147.1:0-3160 GCA_051654185.1 Vibrionaceae bacterium
GTAGCGGGCACGAAGAAAACGGTGAGCGATCTTGAAGTGACTACGGTGGGCGGCGCGCAGCTAACCATCAGTGTGGTAGATGCTGCGATGCGCTATATCGATAAACAGCGCGCAGATTTAGGTGCTAAACAAAATCGCCTTAGCCATTCGATCAGTAACCTTGCGAATGTTCAAGAAAATGTCACCACCTCCAACAGTCGGATCCGTGATACTGATTTTGCGCATCAGACAACAGAGCTTACCAAGGGGCAGATCTTGCAGCAGGCAGGAACCGCGATCTTGGCTCAGGCCAAACAGCTGCCACAAGCTGCGCTCACGTTGCTGCAGTAGCCTGCAGTGGCTTAAAAAAAGACGGCAATCAGTTGCCGTCTTTTTTTTTAAATTTTTCCTCAAGTTTTATTGAGTCGTGGCGATAACCATTTTGAAGAGAATATTCAAGCACTTTTGTACAGTAAAAAAATGTGAAAAAAAGTTAAAGGTTTTTTACATAGCTGCCGATACAAGAAACGTGCTTAATGAATCGCTGATTTTCCCTAGAAAAGTTGGGTGGAAATCAAAATGACTTGCTTAAGGAGAAATGGTTATGGCTATCACAGTAAATACAAACGTTCCTGCAATGACTGCTCAGCGTTATCTTGGAAAATCAACAGATGCCGTTGCCACTTCTATGCAACGTCTTTCTTCTGGCAGCCGTATTAACAGTGCAAAAGACGATGCCGCGGGTCTACAAATCTCTAACAAATTGATCTCACAAAGCCGCGGTCTTAATGTCGGGATCCGTAACGCAAACGACGGGATCTCAATGTCACAAACTGCAGAAGGTGCGATGGAAGAAACCACCACCATTTTGCAACGTATCCGTGACCTTGCTTTACAATCAGCCAATGGCTCTAACGGCACTGAAGAGCGCGCCGCTATTCAAAATGAAGTGGTGGCTTTGCAAGATGAGCTAAACCGTATTGCTGAAACCACCTCTTTTGGTGGAGCACGTTTGCTCAATGGTACTTATGGTAGCCGTGCGTTCCAAATTGGTGCTAACGCAGGTGAAGCTGTCGTGATGGAGTTTAAAAACATCCGCGCCGATTATGAACAAATGGGTGGCAGTACTTACAAAGCAAGCGTAGGAAGCGTAGATATGAGCGCTTGGCGTTCAAGTGCTAACACCACCTTGAATATTGTGCTCACTGATTCTGCAGGAAAAAATACACAAACGCTGAATGTTATCGCAAAAGCGGGTGACGATATTGAAGAAGTGGCCACTTACATTAATGGGCAATCGCAAGGCGCTCTTTCTGCTTCTGTGAGTGAAAAAGGAGAGTTGCAAGTTGTGGTGGGAACCGGCACTAAAGCAACGTTTGCTGGCGCCTTAGCAGCCTCTTTAGGCCTTGCGGGTGTAGCAGAGAAGAAGGTAACCGTTAAAGAGCTTGATGTGACTTCGGTTGGCGGTGCACAAATGGCTGTAGGGCTTGTCGATAAAGCGATGAAGTTTATTGATGGGCATCGCGCAGAGCTGGGTGCAACACAAAACCGCCTCTTGCATGCAATCACAAACTTGGGCGCAACCAATGAAAACGTGAGTGCATCGAACAGTAGGATCCGTGACACTGACTTTGCAACTGAGACAACGCAACTAACCAAATCTCAGATCATGCAACAAGCGGGGACCTCAATTTTGGCTCAAGCCAAACAGATCCCATCAGCAGCGCTTAGCTTGCTAGGCTAGTCTGAAAAATAAGTAGTATGGCGGCAATATTGCCGCCTTTAAATTTAAGAGGTGAGCCACATGAGTGTTTCATCGTTGCCTCCATCATCAAATCGATACCATTCCGTAAAATCGGATCCGCAAAATTCTGGCGCAAAATTTGCAGCGAATACAGAATCTAGGCAGGGTTTGCCGCAAATAAATTCACATACGCAAAATTCTTCTCCAGCCGATTTCAATGCGAAAACGTCTGTTTCTCAGCAAAGTTTGCCGCCAGCGATACCATCGCGCGAAGAGCAGCTTGAGGTGTTAACGCAAAATTTAGCTGAATTTATCAAGGAGAATAGCAAAGGGCTCTCTTTTCGATTAGATGAAGATTCAGGGCGCTATATTGTCACAATTTATGAATTAAGCTCTGGCGAAATTATTAAACAGATCCCCGAAAAAGAAATGCTTGAGATCCTCAAGCAGCTTTCATCAAAAACGCGGGGATTAGTCTCACAAAAAGTCTAAATTAAAATCGGTGTAGCATGGCGATAAGTGCAACAGGATCAGGAAGTGGTATTGATATCAATGCCATGGTCAAAAAAATAGTCGAATCAGAGCGGGCGCCAAAACAAGCGCGCATCGATAAAGGTTTGGCAACGATAGAGACCAATTTGAGCGCTTATGGGCGGCTGAAAAGCTCGCTAGATAGCATGAAAGAGATCATGGCTGATTTTCGTTCTAATAACGTTCATGCCGCGCGCCGTATTACATCGAGCCAACCAGAAACTGTTTCAGCGACAACAAGCAAAGATGCCGTGAGTGGCACTTATCAAATTGAAGTCAAAAAGTTGGCAGCTTCGCACAAGATTGTTTCAAATTCTGTTGATCCTAAAGAAAAATTAGGAGCCGGCTCATTAGAGATCAGCGTGGCTGGTCGAAAAATGTTGGTGAGCATCGAGGAAGAAAACAGCACATTGCTTGATGTTGTGCGTTTGATCAACGCTCATGAGACCAATCCTGGCATTAAGGCGTCTGTGCTTAACTCCGATGCCGGCGCAAGCCTTGTGATCAGCGCAGAAAAAATGGGCGTGAAAAATCAAATCGCGGTGCAGGTTCAAGCGCCGCTAGGCAGCCCTTTGGCGCAGTTTTCCTATGCTGAAAATGGAGAAAGCGGCGCCATGCGCGAGCTTCAAGCTGCAAGTGACGCATCGGTGATCATTGATGGGCTAGTCAGCGCATCAAGCGCAACGAACAGTTTTCGAGATGTTATCCAAGGGGTTACATTTGAAATCAATGCGTTAAGTGAGTTAAGCCAAGAGCCGTTGACGCTCACGGTAGAAGAAGATCGCGATCGCATTAAGCAAGAACTTTTACAATTTGTGGATTCTTATAATGCTTTTTATCAAGTGTCGCGAACTTTGACGCAATATGATCCACAGGCGCAAGAAGGCGGCCCCTTGGTTGGCGATT
>JBOFXO010000148.1:0-1535 GCA_051654185.1 Vibrionaceae bacterium
CGCATAGCAGAGCTTAAGCGCGGGCTAGAATGCGCATCAAGCAGGCACAACAAGATCACCCATACCACCCAATGCACAAGAGACAGATAAAATGGATACTCCAACTGACAGTGCAATCCTAGAGGGAGCAGCAGCGAGATCCATAGCAATCTGTTGTTTTTAGGCGCCTTGATAAGTAGCCATAAAACTGTCGTGACAAAAAGCGCCATAGCAAATAAAGTCACTACGCCACCTTCTGCAGCCCAAAATAACAACTCATTGTGTGGGTGCTCTAATGCATCGATGACGATAGGGTAACTTGGATCAAGGGCATGCTGCGCAGCAGTGCGCTCAACATAGCGTGCTTCAAAGTGCCCAAAGCCCACACCTTGCCAAAAATTATCTTTGATCATGTCTGCAGTTTGCAGATAAATATCTGAGCGCTGCGACTCTAATTGCAATTTATTAGTGACGAGCATTTGCGCCTGAGAGTTAAAAATAGCCAGCACACCACTTAATAAAATGCCAGTGGCGCAGCTTAACAGCCAACTCTGTAGTAATTTTTTTTGCTTATTGTGGTAAAGGTGTATGGTGATCAAAACAACAACCATAGCCAGGGCAAGCCAGCCTGTGCGAGATGCAAGCAGTATTAGCAAGGGTATAAATAAAACTGGCGCGGCATGTAATAAAACAGCCTTTGATCGGTAATTTGGATCAGCGACTGACACACGATCAGCTGCATTATCTACCGCAAGCGCTGTGGTTGCTCTAATACCTTTTTTATTTGTGACAGCGCTTAACAAAAAACCCGCTATTGCAAGCCCTGTCGCAAGAAAACTGGCCATTACATTTGGCTGCTGAAAAATGCCACTCAAACGCGTATCGGAGAATAACGAAAGCCATGCGTAATCGGCAGGTAACAGTAAGCGCATATAGCTAAATGTTGATGCTATAAATGCGGCAAGCAATATCTGCCACAGGATCAAATTGTTATAGCGCTTTAAATTACACTGCTGCAATAAAACAAATAAAAGTAACCCACTCCATAGCGTTAATAGCCTGTCTTGAGACAAAGTCCAACTTGAAGCCTCATAAAAAACAGGAAGGGTAAGCAGCAGGCAAGTCAAAAATAGCCAACCAGTCACCTTTGAAAAATACATTCTTTTTGCTTGGGAGAGACGGTAACAACCTATCCCTAAAATGAGGCTAAACGCAATCCAGCTCGTCACATTGAAAGACAAGGAAAGCCCTGTCCCACCAAAATGACGCATGGGAATATGCATCGCCAATAAAAAAAGCCCCCCAAGTGCAGTCACTGTACTGGGGGCCTTAAAATAGTGCATAAAAGCTAATTTAATTGGTGAACCAAAATTAATCATTACAAGCCTTGTATTGTTCTTATTATAAAACGCTTTAAATCAAGGCATTAAGTGTAATTTTTTTTGACATCAAAGCATAGCTTTTAAAAATCTCGCCGTGTGTGAAGCCGTCACTTTAACCAAATTTTCTGGCGTACCTTGTGCGATAATTTGCCCACCACCACTACCACCTTCAGG
>JBOFXO010000149.1:0-1828 GCA_051654185.1 Vibrionaceae bacterium
GGGTAGCAAACGTTGAAAAGCAATTCACAGTGATGATAAACAACAAAGGAGAGGTTACATTTCTTATAACCACTTAATGCTATTACCCAAAAGGCACGCACAAAGTGCGTGCCTTAGGGTGGAGAGTCGAGGCAAAAGGACCTCACCATAAATTAACCTGACACAGAATTATGAACAGCCTCCTTTAATGCGATCACGCTCTCGACCATCGCGAGTTGAATCGTGCATCAGTTCTAGCTGCTGCTTTTGTTCTGGAGTCAGTGTGATTTTCATAAAGCGCAGTGTGTTCTTAAACTCATTAAAAATCAAGCACCTTCAATGGTCATGGGTATATGCCGCCGGATAACGCACTAACAGCCATCGCAGGCCCTACTCCCGCAACAGCTATTCGCCAAATGAGAGCGCTTACGCACTCGGTGCTAGAAATTTGTAATCTGATGCTTAACGAGCTGCAGCTGTTACAGGGGAATGTGCCGCCAATATAATGAAACAAGAAGCAGATGCAGCGGTTATTGTTTTAGCACTAATCATCTGCCGCTTGAGTTTCGAATTTAGCCATAAGTAATAAAGACTTATTTATTAAAAGACGAATGCGTTCACTATATGTTATTTCACTTTTTCATGTGAATTTTACAGCTATTATTCTTAAAAATTTGCATTTTGCAGTCGCTTGTAGCATCGGTTTACCTTTTTTACGGCCATTAAGTATTCACATAAAAGCTTTTGGTAAAAGAGCCTCTCCGTTTCTTCAAGTTTACAGATCCTCTTTAAACGAATGCATGTTGTGCGGCGCTTGTGGTATGGCATGAAAGCCTGTGTGATTGCAACTATGTACCCATAACAAGTTTTGTTTACGAGCGAATGCTATCGCTTAGCTAGCTATTTGCTGTAACGAGGAGAATAAATGTCCGGCTCAGATCAAGCTGCGAGTGCGAATACTTTACGATCATTTACAACGACGCAGTTGCGTGAATTGCTTGAAGGTCGGCTTGATGGGCAACAAACTGGTAGTTTGCGCAATCTTGTTGTAAGTCTTCGAAACACTGAAGAGCAGCCTCAAACAATGGGTGCAACGGGTGGCGCAGCAGCTGCGCCGAGAACAACAAGGCTGTCGGTAGTACAAAGCGCACTGGCAGCTCAAGCTCGAGCAACAGAGGATGGCAGCATTCTTGCCCATGGACAAGCGCCACAGCTGATAACAGATCTGCCATCAGCAGAGCAGCTAGATTCTATCAGAACATTGCTGCGCCGCCATGAGATGCTGTATTTAACAGAACAACGCCGCGATGCCGCTCACCATGCTCTACAAAGGTATGATGCTGAGCATCCTGGGCCTTTAGAAGCCCCAGAGCGCGCAGCTCTTATGGCGACCATGAAAAGGGAGAATTCGGCTTTTTTGGTAGATCGATCTTTTGTAGAAGATGCGCGAGTAGAAGTAAACAGAATATTACAACCGGAGCAAAATGTTGCCAGCGCGTTAGAGCAACTTCGCTTAGAACTGCAATTAGCAGAGCGAGAAGACATCCTAGCCCACGATATGCGGCGAAGATTTGTCGCTACCCACCCAGATGATGAAGCAGGTCAAGATGATCTTTGGGCGAACTGTATGAGAACGTGCGCGGCTATTGTAGAAGTAAGACAAAGGTTGAATGCGGAGTTAGCAAGAGCACGCAGATTGTTCCCCAATGTAGACTGGACGCAATTTAGTGGGCCGACTGTAGTAACGCAGCACGATTTTACTGCTAGATTAGAGATCCGCCGCTCAGCACTGCAAGCAGCAGAGCAAGAGGCCACTCGCGCCCATAACGCACTACAAAGGTATAATATT
>JBOFXO010000150.1:0-6907 GCA_051654185.1 Vibrionaceae bacterium
CATCGATATCGATCCGCAAGCGCTACAAGCATCAAAAGATAACGCGCAGCGCAATCAAGTTGATGATAGATTGCAGCTTTATTTGCCAAAGGATCAACCCGATAACCTTAAAGCGGATGTGGTCGTTGCCAATATCTTAGCCCAGCCTCTACGCGAGCTTGCGCCTATTATCAAAAGTTTTTTGGCCAAAGGCGGACAACTTGCCATGTCTGGGGTGCTTGAAGAGCAAGCCAAATCAGTTGCCGATTGCTATAGCGACACTCTGACTATTGATGATATTTGTGTGCAAGAGGAATGGTGTCGGATCACGGCAACCAATTAACCTGTAATTTTTAAATTTTCGCATTCGCCGTTATCACGGCTAAGCAGAAAATTTGGCTAAATATTACCCTTTTCAGGGTGAGAAAAAATGCGTAAAATGCGCGCCCTTACCGTTTTAGAGATCAGATAATTGCAAATCGGCCCATATCAACTGGAAAATGCGCTTATTTTAGCACCAATGGCCGGCGTGACAGACACCCCGTTTCGCCAGCTGTGCTTGAAGTTTGGCGCGAGCATGGCTGTTGGGGAGATGATGATATCTAACCCGCGCATGTGGCACACAGCAAAATCACAGCGACGTTTAGTCTCATCTGACAGCGAAGGGCTGCGCTGCGTGCAAATTGCGGGTAGCGATCCGGTTGAAATGGCAAAAGCTGCGCAATATTGTGTCGAGCAGGGTGCACAGATCGTTGACATTAATATGGGCTGCCCAGTAAAAAAAGTAAATCGTAAGCTAGCCGGTTCGGCACTACTAAAACACCCTGATCTAATTGAAAAAATTTTAAAATCTGTTGTGACCGCGGTAAAAGTGCCTGTCACATTAAAAACGCGTACCGGCTGGGATGTAGAGAGCAAAAACTGCGTTGCCATTGCTAAACTTGCGCAAGATTGCGGCATTCAAGCGCTGACACTGCATGGCAGAACGCGCGCCTGCATGTATCGCGGCGAAGCAGAATACCAAAGCATTCGTGATGTAAAACAAGCTGTTTCCATCCCTATTATCGCGAACGGAGATATCGATTCTGCGCAAAAGGCTAAGCAAGTTTTAGAGTTTACAGGAGCCGATGGCCTAATGATTGGCCGTGCTGCACAAGGTAACCCTTGGATTTTTATGCAGATCAGGCAGTTTTTAAGCACAGGGCGCGCCATTGAGCCGGTCACAACCTCAATGATAAAACCAGTATTATTTGCACACATTAAGCAGCTACACCAATTTTATGGCGCCATCAAAGGGGCACAAATCGCACGTAAACACGTCGGTTGGTACTTAAAAGATGTACGCCAGTTCGGAGAAATTCGTAACACTTTCAATGCGATAGATTGCGCAGAAGCCCAACTCAACCGCTTGAGAGATTTTTTTGAAAACCTTGCATTATTACCAGAAGAGCTGACAGAGTATGTTTGAGCAAAATACAACTTCAGAACCATTGACCGTAGTTACTGTAACTTCACAAGATCAAATCGTCCAAAAGCCACTGCGAGATTCTGTCAAAGCATCATTGAAAAATTATCTTGCGCAGCTAAATGGTAAAAATATCAATGAGCTATATGAGCTCGTACTTGCAGAAGTCGAACAACCTTTGCTTGATACCATCATGCAGCACACACGCGGAAACCAAACGCGGGCAGCCAACATGATGGGGATCAACCGTGGCACACTGCGTAAAAAACTAAAAAAATACGGTTTAAACTAAAAGTTCATCGCTCCCTTTGCTATACAAGGGAGCGCTTCTTCATCCTATTATCAAATCCCTTTTTCACAAACTCCCCTCACATCTAGCCATCTGTTAGTAGCTATAACTATGCGCAATACAATATATTTGCATGCTCCAAGAGACAAAAAATGCTAACTGCGCATTTCTTATCAAAATCGCCATCCCCCCAATATCTCGTGCTTATACCCTGATCGCGCAAATAAGCATTAAAAATGCCAATTTTACAGCAAAAATGGGCTGAAAATAACGAAAAATTGCTAAAACTTCATTTTATAAACTGCCTATTTCTTGTACCCTTCACAGCGCTTATTTACGTTTGCATCTACATATGCAAAGCCTTAACGTTCGATAAAAAAAGAGAGCTAACTATGCAGCAATCTCGGCCCTTTAAAACGGCAATGGTCAGTTTACTTGCAACTGCCGCCCTAATTTTTGTTGCCCAATATCTGATAGGAAAAAAAGAGATCAAAATCGGCATCGCCGTGATCCCACTTTTGCCGATGTTATTTGCCGTTATTATCGGCATGATCGTTACTGCTAAGCCCATCAAAGATCGTATTCCCGGCTGGCGTAAAATTTTTGGGGAGAAGGAAGAAAATTTTTGCGGAAAAATGGTCGGCTTTAGCCTGCTCATTTTAGGCACCCAGTATGCGGGAATGATCATTCCAAATCTGAAAATGATTTTAAGCGTTGGTGTGCCACTGTTTTTACAAGAAATTGGTAACCTGCTGCCGATCCTCATTGCCATTCCACTCGCAGCTAAATTTGATTTTGGCCGGCGTGCGATCGGAGCTTGCTCCTCCATTAGCCGTGAGCCCTCCATTGCGGTTATCCAAGGAAAATTTGGCACAGGTTCGCAAGAGTACCTTGGCGTGCTAGCCATCTACCTGTGCGGCTCGGTGATCGGCACGCTGTGGTTTAGTGTGCTTGGCAGCATTGCGCCTCTTACAGGATTACATCCTTTGGCATTAGCGGCGGGCTCAGGCGTTGGCTCAGGTTCAATGCTTAGCGCTGCCTCTGGCGCGCTGATCAATGGACTTGATGAAACGCTCGCACAACAAGTACTCAGCGTTGCTGCAGCCTCAAATTTACTTTCATCAGCGCTCGGCGCCCTTTCGCTTACCTACCTTGGCCTTCCATTAGCTGAAAAAATTTATGCCTTAACAGCAAAAGGAGAAAATGCGTGAAAAATATCTTTATCGACATGCGGTTTGTTTTTTTAGCAATCCTACTTGCCATGTTTACTCAAACGCTCACAACGGGGCTGCCAATATGGCAAATGGGTGACAGTTTCGCGGCAATGTCGCTGGTCGTTTTTGTTTCGCTAGTCGCAAAACACTATATTCCCTCATCCTTGCCAGCGTTTGCCTATGCCACCATCATCGGTATTGTGATCTGCTTGCCTGAAACGCCAGTGCGCATGCTGTTTATTGACGCAGTGTCTAAGATCTCCTTTTTATCTTGCTGCGTGCCACTGCTTGCATTTGCAGGGCTTTCTGTCGGCGGCCAGCTCGAAGAGCTCAAAAAAATGTCGTGGAAAGTTATCGTCATTTTTATGATCGTAGCCACTTGTTGCTTCTTTGGCGCATCACTGGTCGCTCAAGTCGGATTTTCCATGCAAGGGATCATTTAATGAAAGAATATCAAATTGATCCACGCTTAGAAGCTTTGCGTGATTTTAGCCAAGAAGTGCGTCACCATCTGCACTCGATCCCAGAGCCTTCCGGCCTTGAATTTAAAACTTCAACTTATTGCAAAAAGCTAATGGCAAGTTTTGGCTATCAAGTGACCGATTACGCAGGATTTACCGGCTTTCACGCCGATCTAATGGTTAATAACAGTTGGCCAACCATTGCTTTTCGCGCAGATATGGATGGCCTTGCAATGCCTGATCTTAGTGAGTCGCCATACAAATCAACACATGAAGGCATGGCACATAACTGCGGCCATGACTCACATATGGCAATTGCGCTTACCACCGCGCGGTTTTTAAGTGAGCAGCGACAGCTTTTACAGCACAATGTGCGTTTTATTTTTCAAATGGCTGAAGAAGACATGCGCGTGCCTGGCAGCGAAAAAATGGTTGAGCTTGGCTGCATGGAAATGGTCGATGAAGTTTATACGCTGCACAATGACGCCGCGCTCGAAACAGGTACCGTTAGGTTTAACAGTGGCGTAATGTCATCTTGGGGATCGGCTTGGACTTTAGATGTGCATGGAGTCTCCGCGCACGGTTCAACGCCACACAAAGGGCTTGATGCGATCCGCGAAGCTGTGCGCATTATTGAAGACATGGATTATATCGTTGCAAAACGCACTAACCCATTTAGCCCAGCCGTATTTGGCTGCGGCATGATAAGTGGCGGCACCATTCCTAATGCGGTTGCTGATCACACCCAAGCACGCGGCACTATTCGCGCAATGGACGCTGAAACAGATCAGATCCTAAAAAAAAGTTTTGAGGAAATTGTCGCGCAAAGCACCCTGCGCGGATTTACTACAACGATGGTTCATACAGGGTACCCTGCCGTAGAAAATCATGCCGATGCTAGCGCGCGCTTATTGCAAGCAGCCAGCCGTTTTTTGCCTGCACAAAACATCAACGCACAAGGTATGCCCATGACCGGAAGCGAAGATTTTAGCTATATGGTTAATGCATGTCGTAATCGCAAAGGTGCTATGTTTTTTCTTGGCAGCGGCAATCAAAGTAAAGGGATCTGCAATTATCTGCATTCTAATCCTTATTATCTTGACGATGACTGCTTATTGGTTGGAGCGCAAATTTTTATTAATTTGGCCATTTATAAATAAACACGACAAACTAAAAGAGGCTGTTAGCCTCTTTTTTAATTGCTCTGCAATATAAAGCCGCGGCGCAAATTTCATGTTTTAAACCAAAGTCTTAAAAAGCGATACCAGCTCATACCTTGCATCCAAGCTTCAAAATGCTTTTTTAACAAGGCTACATTTTATCGAGAGCGAATAATTGCCCCGCCTCTTTAGCAATTCCTTTCGCCATCTTTTTATCTCCAGCTTCAATAGCAATGTCATACAGCTGCTGATAACTTTCAAGAGTTGGATTTTCTCGTAGCTGCTGCTGACGCAAAGTAAGATAAGTGCGCTGACGAGCCACATCACCGGCTGCAACATCATTTAAAAAAGTGCGATACAAAATCTCTTCTTGGAATTTCGTTTTCCACCAAGGGTGGTAACTAAATTGTGCCAGCTGTTTATCACTTAAATTTTGCAGATCTAGCGACTTTGAACCGAGGTAGAGAGAACTTAAGGCCATAAATGCACAGACTAGCAGCCCAACTTGGCTCAATCTTCCAAGAACACTAAGCGGGCTTGCAACAACCTGCCAAGCAGAAGCGTGCACGCTGTCCATCCAAAAGAGCAATAACAATAAAACAACAATCAGCACAGGATTTAGTGAACCAAAACCGCTCGCCAGCACAGCTAACAATATTGGCAGCAGCAGCGCAAGAAACATAAGACGGCGCCCTACAGGCAGCAGCAAAATGCGTTTGTACAGAGCAAAAATGGCAACCGCTATCGCAAGCAGCGTCATCAATCCACCTTGCGCAAGATGCGCTAGCAGCCAGCTTGGTGGACTTGCTTGCAACGTTATCGGAAAATTAGACTGCACATTGCTAAGCAATAACTGCAAATCAAGCTTACCCACTCCAACCCCAGATAATGGTTGCTCAAAGAAAAACTGCAACGTCCGCTCAATAACTCGTAATTGCTCTTGAGAAAATATCGGCATCGATAAAAATTCAGGAGAGCGCATTGCCAGTGAAGCAATTCCTACCAGTGAAGAAGCAAGCCACGCAGCATGTTGCCAACGTTTAGAATGGCGCAATAAAAAAGGTTGGATCAAAAAAAGCATGACCAAACCAAGCCACAAGAAATGAGGCACGCCAATAAAGCCAATTAAATACCAACATAATGCGGGCATTAGTAATAACATCACGATCAGCGAACGATGTGGTTTTAGATGCAAGAACTGGCCTAAAAAGTAAGCAGACAATGCGTAACCCGTTAAGAGCAAAACCGCAGAGGTTGTTTGAGCCTGGTAAGGCGTACCAAAAACAACGCTCAATGAGTTATCAAAAAAAACAGATAAAACAACGTGCAGCACAGCCATAAACCAGCAACTAAACAGTGGCAAGCCCAAAAGAGCAATGCGCAGCCACATTGAAAAATTAAACTGATAAAAGCTAAGCAATACGAAAAATGCCAACAGCAAATTAAGTCCAGTGCTGAGCGCGGCCTCTCCCTGCGCATCAAAATAAAAACAGGGGATAAAAGCTAGCAGTCCAGCAAGCAGCATCTGGTTAGTAAATGGGGTCACATACAATTTTTGCAAAGATGCAACTTGCTGACATCCTAAAGCCACAATAAAAATCTGCAGCAACCAAGTAAATCCTGCACTTGGCCGCTGTAAGTCTGCAAAAGGCGTCGGCAGATGATTCAGCGGCAAGCACAATAACAGCAATCCCGTGCACGCCAAAACCATCTGAAATGCCAATACATTAGGCGCCATCGCATTTGATTTTCTTACCAAGACTAAAGGAGTTAAAGACATAATTATTTTCTTTTTAAATCAATTTGTTGATTAGGGAAAAATCGCTTAGCTGTTTCTACAACAGTATTTACTTGATCATGCTCACCCAAGGCTTGATAGGCAAGAATTAATCCTTTAAACAGCTTAAATCGCGGCCTAATTTTTAACTCATTCTGCGCCCACTCGCTATAAAGTTTGAGCAAATCAGGCCGCTTTTGCGATACGCCATAGTGCAAATAAAAATGAAAGGTGGCCCAATCGGTTTGATATTGCAGTGCGCCTGGCCAAATGATCTTGTCTAAATGCGCTGCATCAATTGGCCGAGTTGAATGAAATTTCACCAGCATAGTGTTAGCTTGCATTGCAAGTAGCATATAGATGCTAAGCACAAGCGGTAAAGTTACACCGGCAATTTTAAAGGCGCTTCCAATAACAGGAAAGCGCATAGCAGAGCTTAAGCGCGGGCTAGAATGCGCATCAAGCAGGCACAACAAGATCACCCATACCACCCAATGCACAAGAGACAGATAAAATGGATACTCCAACTGACAGTGCAATCCTAGAGGGAGCAGCAGCGAGA
>JBOFXO010000151.1:0-3286 GCA_051654185.1 Vibrionaceae bacterium
ACTTGCAACCGACAAAGATGAGAACTGCGAAGGTGAGCAGGTGAACATTTATGTGAAAGCCGTGTGAGGGAAAACCTCATGCACGGAATTGAAGAGGGGTCGCTGGATAAGGAAGACCGAAGCCAGTGACCTACTCTACTAATAATGCATTCAAGTCACTAAAGTAGTCAGTTGTAGGCTGTTTTCTAGCCAATTTATACTGCTTTGTCACTTAAAAAAATTAGCTTATCGCCACTTAATATACGTAGGAATTAAGTCTAACTGCGCTAAAAGGCGCAGCTGTTTTAATTAACGCTGTTTTCTGATCAAATAATCAAATGCACCAAGGCTTGCTTTTGCACCTTCGCCCATCGCGATAATGATTTGCTTATAAGGCACAGTAGTTGCGTCACCTGCTGCAAATACGCCAGGCAAGCTCGTTTCGCCATGCACGCCAATTTCAATTTCGCCGCGATTCGTCAGCGCAACGTCTGAATCTTTGAGCCATTCAGTGTTAGGAACAAGACCAATCTGTACAAAAATACCAGATAATTCAAGATGCTCTACCTTATCGGTGCGAAGATCTTTGTAATCAAGCCCTGTAACGCGTTTTCCGTCGCCAAGAACCGCGAGTGTTTTGGCTAAGGTGATAATTTTCACGTTAGGTAATGATTTTGCTTTATTTATCAATACACCATCAGCACGTAATGTATCAGCAAACTCTAAAACAGTAACAAAAGAGGCAAGTCCAGCAAGATCGATAGCCGCTTCGATACCGGAGTTTCCGCCGCCGATCACCGCAATTTTTTGTCCCTTAAACAGCGGTCCGTCACAGTGTGGGCAAAACGCAACGCCCTTATTGCGGTATTGCTGCTCACCGGGGACGCCCATTTCACGCCAGCGCGCACCGGGTGCCAAAATGACAGCTTCACTGCTTAAGGTTGCGCCACTTTCCAACTCGACATGGACTTTACCGTCACCACTTTTATGCAAGCCTTTTAGCGATTGCACCTGCTGATCTGAAATAATATCAATACCGTATTCTTTAAGATGAGTATTAAGATCAGATGCAAGCTTTGGCCCTTCGGTATGCTTCACTGAAATGAAGTTTTCAATCGCCATCGTATCAAGCACTTGACCGCCAATGCGCTGCGCAACTACGCCTGTACGGATCCCTTTACGCGCAGCATAAATGGCAGCCGCCGCGCCAGCAGGGCCGCCCCCAACAACTAACACATCGTAAGGCGCCTTATCATTGAGGCTAGCAGCCATTTTTTGTGCCGCTTGGCTATCAAATTTGGATAAAATTTCAGGCAAACTCATGCGCCCTTGGCCAAACAGTTCGCCGTTAATAAAGACACTGGGCACCGCTAAAATGTCACGCTGTTTAACTTCATCTTGAAATAAAGCCCCATCGATCATGGTTGTACGGATCAACGGGTTGATCGCGCTAAGCATGTTGAATGCTTGCACTACATCTGGGCAATTTTGGCAAGAAAGCGAGATAAAAACTTCAACATCACATTTTTTATCTAACGCTTTAATTTGCGAGATGGTGGCATCATCAAGTTTCATTGGGTGGCCGCCGGTGTGCAGCAATGCGAGCACAAGGGAGGTAAATTCATGCCCCATCGGCAAACCAGCAAAGGTGATCGCTGTATTTTTTATTGGGTCAACCACCGCCATAACCGGCTTGCGGCTGCTAGCCTCGTCATCGCGGCTCACCTTGATCAAAGGACTTAATGCAGCAATTTCATCGGCTAAAGATAAGATCTCTTGCGCCGCTTTACTGTCATCAAGACTGACCACTAAACGAACTTCATTTTTGAGATTAACGAGGTACTGACTAAGCTGTTGAGTAATGTTACTGTCTAACATGACAAAACCTTTTGTTTATTGATGAATAATGGTCACTTTTGATAACAAAAATTCCAACAAGCTGCTTTCGTGCAAAAAGACAACTTGTTGAAATTATAGATATTCAATATGAATATAACTGGGTTAGAAACTTAGATTTTTCCAACGAGATCCAGTGAAGGCGCAAGCGTCTTTTCACCTTCTTGCCATTTTGCTGGGCAAACTTCGCCTGGGTGCGCCGCAACGTATTGAGCAGCTTTAACTTTGCGCAGTAACTCTTCAGCGTTACGACCAATACCTTCAGCTGTGATTTCCATTGCTTGGATCACGCCTTGTGGGTCGATGATGAAAGTTGCGCGATCAGCAAGACCTTGACCACTGCGCATTACACCAAAGTTATTGCTGATTTGGCCTGATTGGTCGCCTAGCATAAAGTATTTGATTTTGTTGATAGTTTCTGAGCTATCGTGCCATGCTTTGTGCGTAAAATGTGTATCAGTAGAAACTGAATAAACTTCAACACCGCGTTTTTGCAGCTCTGCATAGTGATCAGCAAGATCGCCTAGCTCTGTTGGGCAAACAAAAGTAAAGTCAGCAGGATAGAAGAAAAATACTGCCCATTTTCCTAGCACGTCTTTTTCTGTTACTTCAACAAATTTACCTTCCTTGTAAGAAGTTGCTTTAAATGGCTTAATCATGGTGTTGATCATTTTCATGTCCTTCGTGTTCAATGGGAAATGTAAATAGCATAGACCTTTATAATGTCAGTGATCAGTGTAAAAGAAAATTTGATTCTAGCTATTATTTCAAATGGTTGTTTCTATTAAATAACCGGAGATCTGCAAAAAAATTTGCGCCAATCGCTGACCTTGCGCTCAGAGCTTTTGGACAAAAGAAACTGGATACGAAAGAGCGTGCAGGCAAAAATTTCGTGAAAAGGATTTGCGATGTCGGTGATTTTACGCTGTTTTTATGGCTAAAGGGACAAGCACGGCTTAGCGATGGACGCCATAAACGCCGCCGGTGCTTGATTTTATGCTCAACATGATTACGGGCCTGACTTACCAATTACGAGATAATAAGCCACAACCGAATATCATTAACGCGGCGCTGATGCTATTGCAGTTATGGCCTATTAAGCTCAATTGAGATTAATTATGATGACCCGCTGACAAAAGATGTGGGTCAATCACTAAAGTGCGAACACCGTGCGCGTGATCTTCATCAAACGCATTATTTTTTAGCCAGCCAACCACTGATGCAATGTTGGTTTTTTCAACTTTAGGTCGCACACTCCACGTCACTTGTATCGGTGAGCCTTTTTCATTATATGCAGGCCCCGTTGTTGAACCAGCATAAACAATGGGTGTGCCAGTATAATTTGGAATATTGAGCGCTTGATAGTAGCCATTTCTAAGGCCAAATTCCGTTAATTTGATAAAGTCAGCGG
>JBOFXO010000152.1:0-2474 GCA_051654185.1 Vibrionaceae bacterium
TGATAATATTTTTGATTATCATTCACGAGCGCCCACACAGATTGCATAGGTCAAATTGTTAAAGAGCGTTGACTTTTCAAGGCGTTACCTTGTCTGTCGAGGTGCGCATTCTACGCAATGTGAGTTTTAAGTCAAGAGCCTAATCACGTTTTTTTTAATTTTTTGTGAAATTTTTTAAAAACCCGCAAAACTAAGCCCCTTTAGCAAAAGCTTTAGGGTATTAATAGCTTATAAATCCCCTTACCTAGTCGATGAATCATGAAACAAAGCATGTTACGCCCGCATCAACATAATTTTCCCTCAATTGGAGAAAGCACTTACCTTGACCCTTCCTGCGTTATTATTGGCGATGTGACGCTTGGTAAAAACTGCAGCGTCTGGCCGCTCGTTGTCATGCGCGGCGATGTAAACCATATTCGCATTGGCGATCGCAGCAACATTCAAGATGGTAGCGTTTTACATGTCACACATAAAAATCAAGATGAACCCAATGGTTATCCGGTTGTGATAGGCTGCGATGTCACCATTGGCCACAAAGTGATTTTGCACGGCTGCAGCATTGGCGATCGCGTTTTAGTTGGGATGGGCAGCACTATTTTGGATGGCGCAGTTATTGAAAGTGACGTTATGGTGGGCGCGGCAAGCCTCGTTGCACCAAATAAACGTTTACAATCAGGCTTTTTATATATAGGAAGTCCAGCAAAAGCGGTGCGCCCGTTGACAGAGCAAGAGCGCGCTTTTTTACTAAAATCCGCAGATAACTATGTCAGATTAAAAGAAAGCTACCAATAACCAAACGGCTGCTTAACTGCTTAAAGAGCGGCGCAGCTCTCGCAGCACCTGTGTGGCACTAGGCCGAATGCCACGCCACACGGTAAAACTCTCCGCAGCTTGGGCAACCAGCATGCCAAGTCCATCCATGGTAAAAAGCGCGCCGCACTCTTTTGCCCATTGATTAAACACGGTCACCCCTTGGCCATACGCCATATCATAAACCAGCGTTCGCGGGCCAATGATCTTCGCGCTTACCGCAGGCAACACACCATTTAAACTCGCCGCTGTGGCATTAATAACCAGATCAAAGGGCTGAGATACATCTTGCAGCTTTGCACACTCAAGCTGTGCGCAACCTGCCCACGCAGTAAAATCACTGACTAATCGCGCAGCTTTAGGCGCGCAGCGGTTTGCAATCACAAGCCTTTTGGGCTGCTGCTGCAAAAGATCAAAAAGCACACCGCGCGCGCCGCCGCCTGCGCCTAACAGCAAAATGCTGCTTTTTTCTAAGCTAACATGATGGTTTTTAAGATCTTGGATCAACCCATAGCCGTCGGTGTTATCACCTAAAATGCCGCCATCATCCAGCCGCTTTAGTGTATTGACCGCGCCGGCAAGCTGCGCGCGCTTAGTTAATTGCTTTGCAAAAACAAAAGCTTGCTCTTTAAACGGCAAAGTAACATTACAACCACGACCACCGTTTGCAAAAAAATGAGCCGCCGTAGACGCAAACCCATCTAAAGGCGCCTCTAACGTTTGATAATGCATTTGCTGCCCAGTCTGACGCGCAAATAAGGTGTGGATAAACGGTGACTTACTGTGCGAAACCGGATTACCAATCACAACATAATTATCCATTTTTTCTCCAAAGCAATGATCGGCAGGAAAAACGCATTTCGCTCTAACCCGCACGAATAATTTTGCCAGTTTTCGCATCACAAATTTGCGAAGGATTAGCGGCTGCCCCCACCGCGCCTTGCAAAATAAAGGGCAACTGGTCGCCAAACTGCGCAGCAACTTCTGCAGCCGTTTTGCATGGTGGATGACCGCTTAAATTAGCGCTTGTCGAAATCAAAGGCGCTCCCCAAGCTGCGCAAAGCTCACGCACCGGCTCGTGCGCACTAACACGCACCGCAATCGTGTCAAATTGCCCGCAAATCCAATCAGAGGCTTTTTTCCCTGCGGGAATTAGCCAAGTGACAGCCCCCGGCCAGCTTGCTTTGATCGCCTCAAGCCGGCTTAGCTCAAGCTGCGAAAAATCAACAAACCCGTCTAACTGCTCGATGGTCGCAGCAATTAAGATCAGCCCCTTACTTTTTTCGCGCTGTTTTAGTGCAAGCAACGCTTTGATCGCCAAAGCATTGTGCGGATCGCACCCTAAGCCAAATACAGCCTCTGTCGGATAGGCTATTGTTTTGCCTTCACGCAGCGCTTGCACGCAACCATTTACATCACTAATCACAAGCTCACCTACGCAATACATCAGAGTTAGTTAACTTTGTTTTTTTTGACATTTTTTATCAGCGCACAGCAAAACCGCTCCCGCAGCAAGGCGCTTTTCCAGCAAAAGCGGAAATTGGCAATGAGCGCAAACACCAGCAACAGGCTGATAATTAACGGCAAATTTACAGGAGGGAAAACAAGAGCAGCCATAAAAATGGCTACCAAAGCGAGATTGCTTTTGCTGCAGCACGCCACTT
>JBOFXO010000153.1:0-3027 GCA_051654185.1 Vibrionaceae bacterium
TGAGCAGTTTTCCCACCTGTGGTTACTGGTCTTATTTGATCAAAATTTGCAAAAAGGATGGAGTTTAATGGTGCGCCCGCCACGCCTTGGCGGCAATGAGCGTCTAGGCGTTTTTGCTACACGCTCGACCTTTCGGCCAAACGGCATCGGCATGTCGGCGGTAAAACGGGAAAACGTGCAGTTTGCAAACGGGCAACTCTCCTTGACAGTGAGTGGCTGCGATCTGGTTGATGGCACGCCGATAGTCGATATCAAACCCTACCTTCCTTATAGCGATGCCATTGAAGAGGCAACAGCGGGGTTTGCTCACCGCGAGCCTGAGACTTTTCCTGTCATTTTTAGTCCAGCGGCCAACGCTTTTTTGCAAAAGCAGCCGCAAGCTGCGCACAAATATCAAGTGATCTGCGAAGTGCTCGCGCAAGACCCGCGCCCTGCCTACAAAAAAAACAAGCCCGATCCCAACGCCTATTTTGCTGCGCTGTTTGATCTAGAAGTGCAATTTTGCGTTAAAGGCCATGAAATTCACGTTCTAACTATCGCGCAAAAAAATGAGAGCACAGCGCCAACTGCGGCTAAACAAGCTGACATTTGAGCTGTAAAGCTTAACGCTCACAAAGCAAATAAAGCAAAATTGTGCGCCACTACTGCAACGCCAGATGGTTTGAGTATAATGGCGCACTTTATCTCACAACGGATCGAAAAATGCGCACCAGTCAATACCTGCTCGCCACACTAAAAGAGACACCTAACGACGCGGAAATCATCAGCCATCAGCTGATGCTACGCGCGGGAATGATCAGAAAATTAGCTTCTGGATTATACACTTGGCTGCCAATTGGCCTGCGAGTGCTAAAGAAAGTTGAAAAGATCGTACGTGAGGAGATCAGCCGATTTGGCGCAATTGAAACGCTCATGCCGGTTGTACAGCCTTACGAGCTGTGGCAAGAGAGCGGGCGCTCCGAAAAAATGGGACCAGAGCTTTTAAAATTGCAAGATCGCCATCAGCGCCCATTTGTACTAAGCCCGACAGCAGAAGAGGTGATCACAAGCCTTGCGCGCAGCGAAATTAGCTCGTACAAACAGCTACCTATTAACCTGTTTCAAATTCAGACCAAATTTCGTGACGAAGTGCGACCACGTTTTGGTGTAATGCGTGCGCGCGAATTTTTGATGATGGATGCGTACAGCTTTGATCTTAATAAAGCTGGCATGCAAGCAAGCTATGAAGCGATGCACGCCGCCTACTGCGCAGCGTTTGACCGAATGGGGCTTGACTATCGCGCCGTTTTAGCTGACACCGGCGCTATTGGCGGCAGCGCATCACACGAGTTTCATGTACTCGCTAATAGCGGTGAAGATGTGATCGCATTTTCCGACTCCTCCTCTTATGCCGCTAACATTGAAATGGCGCAGGCAATTGCAGATAAAGCGCAAGCTGACGCGCCGACTGCAACACTAGAGAAGATCGCAACGCCTAACGCAAAAACTATCGCGCAACTGGTTGAGCAATTTGCTGTTCCTATTGAAAAAACAGTAAAAACACTCATTGTTAAAGCCGCTGAAGGCGCAGCCTCACCGCTTGTGGCTCTTTTGCTGCGTGGTGATCACGAGCTTAACGAAATCAAAGCGCAAAAATTACCGCAAGTTGCCTCTCCGCTACAATTTGCTAGCGAAGAAGAGATCCGCAAAGCGGTTGGCGCAGGCCCTGGCTCTCTAGGTCCTGTCAACCTACCCATGCCCATCATTGCCGATCACAGCGTAGCAGTGCTTAGTGATTTTGCCGCTGGCGCAAACAGCGACGGCTACCATTTCTTTGGCATCAACTGGCAGCGCGATGTGGCACTTCCTCAGACAAGCGATCTGCGCAACGTGGTCAATGGCGACCCAAGCCCATGTGGCAATGGTAAATTGCAGCTAAAACGCGGTATTGAGGTCGGACACATTTTCCAGCTTGGCACCAACTACTCTGAAAAAATGAACTGCTGCGTTCTGGGGCAAGACGGTAAAAACGTGGTCATGGAAATGGGCTGCTACGGCATTGGCGTAACACGCGTGGTTGCCGCGGCTATTGAGCAAAATTTCGATGAAAACGGCATCATTTGGCCAGACGCGATCGCGCCTTTCACCGTCGCAATCATCCCAATGAACATGCACAAATCAGCGCGCGTTGAAAAAGTGGCAAACGAGCTGTACAACGCGCTGCAATGTGCCGGCATTGAAGTGCTCTTTGACGATCGCAAAGAGCGCCCAGGCGTGATGTTCTCTGATATAGAGCTTATCGGCGTGCCGCACTCTATCATTATTGGCGAGCGCAGCCTTGATGAAGGCGTTGTCGAATACAAACATCGCCGTGACGGGGAAAAAGTGCCTGTTAAAATTGAGGACGCGTTAAGGTTTATCCAAAACAAATTATAATTTGCAGCTCAACACACTTTTTAGCTAACTGTTGATTAGCCAAATAATTAATTGTGCCGTGGTGAAACTCATCATGGCACTTTTTTTAAAGAAAAAACCATTAACAGCAATTTCCTGCAGCAACACTAAGCCCGCCTCTGCTACAAGCTCGATACGCCAAGCTTATGCTCACCATAAGGATCACTAAGAGCTAAGCAGATACGGTCTGTAAAAAAAGCCGTTATAACAACTTAAAATTTTTAAAGTTTTACTTTCTCGGTAGCTGTGTTAGATTTGAAAATCATCTTTTTTATGTTGGCCTATTATGCGATTTAACTCTTTGTTACTGCTGATCGTTATGCTTTTTTCCATTTTTGGAAAAACGGCATCTGCAGCATGGCAAATTCAGAGTAAAAATTGTTGCCCTGCCAGCCAAGTAAGCGCTGATGTGCACGCAAAAGCGCAACACCATAAAAAAGAACACAAAAAACCTGCGCATAAACACAAAAAATGTAAAAAAGGCAGCAGCAACGTTTGCTACGAAAAGCAAGACTGCATACAAAATTGCAATAGCGCTTCTCACGGGCAAAAGCTTGCTTTTTTTGCCCATGACGTAAAAAAATTAGCGCCGCA
>JBOFXO010000154.1:0-1737 GCA_051654185.1 Vibrionaceae bacterium
CATGAGGGGGGCAATTAGTTCAAAGTTTTTATCCCGAGTTCAGGTTGATTTACGCGGCGCTTGAGCATCGGATCCGGCAAGGTTTAGTGGCGCAGGGCCGTAGTGTGGCGGACATGAAAAAGAAGCCAACGCAAAAACCGACCGCACGCTGGATTTTTTTGCGCTGTTTATTGGCAAAGGCCTTTTTTGCAAAGTTAATAATACCTTTTCCTTTCTACATTGCATTTGCAGTAGCAGTAGCAGTATTTGATGTTGCTGATTTGCTCGCCGAATTCTCTTTTATTTGTATCAAGCATAAGAATTTTCGTTTACAAACAGTGGAGCAGCCGGCTAGCCCACGCAAGCTCCCTATAATTAAAGTCAATAAAAACAATTTGTTAATGTGTGTTTTGATTTCAGCGCGCAATACACATACTCAGGAGAGGAGTGTGTACCTTTTTACTGTTAAAGTGCATTCATTAAGACGACGCATAGCTGCTTTTTCCGTGGCTTCGGTGGTGATGTTAGCCGGCTGTATTGTGAGCAATGGGCCATTGCAAATGGTGGTAAGCAGTGAAGCGCCTGCTATTAATTTTGAGATGATTGGACTTCCGCCACTTTATATGGGCTATGGCTCAAGCGTGCCTGTGACAGAGCATTTAAGCTTAACCGCTGCGCATGTCGCAAGGCTTAATTATTCCCGAGTGCTCGCTTATCATCCTACCTGTGATATCGCTTTGATTGCCTCTGATAATCGAGGAAAACTCCTACCTAATTTGGGGCTGGTTTATAAAGATCAGGCGGTTGTGACTTATGGCATGGGCCTTAAGGGGCAAATATTGGCAGGGCACGGTTACTATCGCCAAGATCTAAGGTTCGTTAATGACTTTTATTTGAGTAAATGTCCAGTTAGTGTCATGGATGCGCCAATCCAAAATGGCATGAGTGGCGGCGGTACATTTAATAGCCTTGGTGATCTGGTGGGGATCATTGTGGCTTCGGCAGATCAACGTGACACTCGTTTGCTCAATGGTGAAGCGCTTCCTTATGACAGAATAAGCCTCTTTGTTTCAATTAACTACGTGCGTGATTGGCTTGAAAATGCGGTTAAGCAGTATTATGGCGATGAGCATCCTCGGCTTGCATGGCATGAAGAGCCGTATAAAGAAACGCCTTCTTTGGTGACGAAAAAGCAGAGCTAGGCATTAAAGGCAGGCTGTGAAAAGTGCAATCAAAAATTAATGTAAGTGGTTAATTAGCTAAGAAATAGTGAGAAAAAAAGTAGGCGATCGATAACAAAAATATTATCTTACTAGAAGAAATCAGTTATTAGGACTTTTTAACCATGGTGCAGCCACAAAATGTTGACCCTAGCGAAATTGCTAAATTTGAAGCGCTAGCACAGCGCTGGTGGGATAAAAACGGGGAATTTAAGTCGCTGCATCAACTTAACCCTTTACGGCTGCAATATATTTTGCAGCGCACTGATGGGATTTTTGGTAAGAAGATCTTAGATGTGGGTTGTGGCGGGGGAATTTTAAGCGAAAGTTTGGCGCTGCAGGGCGCTCAAGTCACGGGGATCGATATGGGGGCTGCGCCTTTGCAAGTAGCTAAAGCGCATGCGCAGGCCGCGCCGTTGCCTATCAGCTATGTGCAAACGACAGCCGAAGCGCACGCAGCAGATCCCCATGCGCTTTATGATGTGATCACTTGCATGGAAGTGTTAGAGCATGTGCCCGATCCGCGCTCGCTGCTTGC
>JBOFXO010000155.1:0-1978 GCA_051654185.1 Vibrionaceae bacterium
ATTGTGCTGTTTTAAAATAATGCAGGCGTGAAAAAGCGGTGCAGCAGAGTTTATATCTCAAGTTTAAAGGCGAAGGCTACTTGCAATCGATGTTAGTGCGCTCTTGAGCGAAATCATATGAGGGACGTTTATGCGAAAAATTCAAGTTTTTGATCCTGCCTTGTGCTGCTCGAGCGGGGTCTGCGGCACTGATGTTGATCAGGCTTTAGTGACATTCTCTGGTGATATTGAGTGGCTTAAGCAGCAAGGCGTAACATTACAGCGTTTTAATTTAGCGCAGCAGCCGCTTATTTTTGCGCAAACACCGATTGTTGCAAACTTTTTGAATATTTCAGGCGTCGAAGGATTGCCTGTTGTATTAGTGAATGAGCAGATCGTGCTGACTGGACGTTATCCAACTCGTGCAGAGCTTGCGCGTTATGCTGGATTGGCAAGCGATTTTTGCGCTGAAAATGACATGAGCGAGTCGCAAAGTTCCGGCCGCAAGATAGCTATTAAAAAAATCATTAAAGGCGGCTGTGGCTCTAATGGTAGTGGTTGCTGCTAATTCATTTTAATAAAGCTAAACCTAGCTGCAGTGGGTTAAATGCGCTGAATGGGAGTTAATCATGTTATCTTTTTTAACTGATCCACCTGTATTTTTATTTTTTACCGGCAAAGGCGGTGTTGGGAAAACATCGCTCGCATGTGCTACGGCCGTTTCTCTTGCAGAAAAAGGCAAGCGCGTATTATTGGTGAGTACAGATCCCGCTTCAAATGTTGGGCAGGTGTTTGCTCTTTCTATTGGTAATCAAATTACAGTAGTTCCCGCAGTGACTGGTTTATCAGCTTTAGAGATTGACCCACAAGCTGCCGCTCAAGCGTACCGTGAGCGTATTGTTGGCCCTGTACGAGATAAGTTACCGCAGAATGTGGTGCGTAGCATTGAGGAGCAGCTTTCTGGGGCTTGCACCACAGAAATTGCCGCTTTTGATGAATTTACTGCTCTATTGACTGATCCGCAGCTCATTTCGCAATATGATCATATCGTGTTTGATACAGCGCCAACTGGGCACACTATTCGTTTGTTGCAACTGCCAGGGGCGTGGAGTGAATTTTTAGAGCATGGCAAAGGAGATGCTTCCTGCCTTGGTCCATTAGCAGGGCTTGAGAAGCAGCGCAGTCAATATGCGGGCGCTGTTGCAGAGTTATCGGATCCACAACGAACTCGGTTGTTTTTGGTTGCACGGGCGCAAACCTCGACCCTGCGCGAAGTGGCGCGTACTCATGAGGAATTGGCGGCGCTTGGTATCGTTGATCAGCAGCTGATCATTAATGGTATTTTTCCAGCTGCTGCGGTGGCTGATGATCCGCTAGCGAATGCGATATGGCAAAGAGAGCAGCATGCTTTGCTGACGATGCCGGCGGCACTTGCCGCCCTGCCCAAGGCTCATGTGCCACTGCTAGCCACAAATTTGGTGGGGCTTGAGAGCTTGCGTCAGCTGTTATCTGATACTTTTTCAGTTCAAGAAAAAACGATGGAACCGCTAGCTTGTGAGCCTCGGCCAAATCTGAGTGAGCTTGTCGACGCGCTTGCTGCTGATCACCATGGTCTGATCATGCTAATGGGGAAAGGAGGAGTTGGGAAAACTACACTCGCTGCCGCGATAGCGGTCGAGTTAGCACAGCGTGGTTTAGATGTCCATTTGACCACTTCTGATCCTGCGGCGCATTTAGCTCAAACCTTAGAGGGTGAACTGCCTACACTGGAGGTGAGTCGTATCGATCCGCATGCAGAAACAGAGCGTTATCGTGCGCAAGTGTTGGCAAGCAAAGGGGCAAGCTTGGATGATGAGGGGCGAGCGCTACTTGAAGAAGATCTGCGTTCTCCTTGCACTGAAGAGATCGCGGTTTTTCAAGCATTTTCACGCATTATCGGTGATGCGGGGAAGCGTTTTGTTGTAATGGATACCGCGCCGACTGGCCATTCGCTGCTACT
>JBOFXO010000156.1:0-4859 GCA_051654185.1 Vibrionaceae bacterium
ATATCGATCTTAGCCAGCGCGTCATGGATGAGCAGCAACAAAAAATCAAAGAAGATATCGCCGCGCTGCTTAGCCAAGACTGGCAAAAATCAATCGCTAACTGCGAAATGCTGCTTAACGAAACCTCGAGCATTTTGCGTGAGCTGCAAGACACGCTGCAGTCAGCGGGCGATCAGCTGCAAACGCAGCTTCTTAATATTCAAGAGTTTACTGCCAATCGCGAGGATCTCGCCTTCGTTGATATGATAGTCGTCAAGCTGCAAAACAAGCTTGATCGCTTGATCAACTGGGGACAACAGACCATCGACTTGTGGATTGGCTTTGATAAGCACGTACACAAATTTATTCGTAACGCCATCGACATGGACAAAAACCGCGCCTTTAGTTTGCGCCTGCGCCAGTCGATCGCCGAATATTTGGATGCGCCTTGGTATTTGACCATTGCCGACGCCGATCGCTTAGTGGAAATGCGCGATGAAAGCTTAACGCTGCGCGATGATCAAGTGATTGGCGAGCTGCCGGATGCGATTGAGTTTGAAACGGTTGGCCAAGCTGACACTGAGCTTGCCGATCAAATTCAGACTCTGCTGCAAGCCTATAAACAGCAAGGTAGCATTAACATCGCCCATATATTACAAGACTATCTTCTCGACCACCCGCGTTCGGCGCACTTTGAGCTTGCACGCCTAGTCATTGATCAAGCGGTTCGCCTTGGCTTCTCCCAAGCGGATCTGCACGCAATCACGCCAGAATGGACGCAAATTAACCAGTTTGGAGCAAAGGTACAATCTAATGTCATCGACAAATACTGAAAATCTGATCTCAGAAAAGCTGGCTCAAGCGATTGCAGATCGCTGTTTTCCTGAAGTGGACAATTTATTACGCTCAGGCCGCCACATTGGCAATGAAGATCTCGACCACTATGCTTTTTTAAGCGAATTTGAAAAGCCGCTGCTGCAGTTTTATGCCCGCTATCAAGCCGAGCTTGTGCGCGCGCCAGAAAACTTTTTCTATCTGCGCCCGCGTTCAACTTCCATTTTGCATCGCAGCGTACTGTCAGAGCTTGATATGCTCGTTGGAAAAGTGTTGTGCTTCCTCTATTTAAGTCCAGAGCGCCTCGCGCAAGAAGGGCTTTTTACGCCGCAAGAGCTTTTTGATGAGCTGGTCACGCTGGCTGACAAAAGCAAGCTGCTAAGGCTGGTTAACCTGCGCGCGAGCGGCTCGGATCTTGATCATGAAAAGCTCTTTGATAAAGTCAAAACCTCGCTGCGCCGCCTGCGTAGGCTCGGCATGCTTACGCCGATTGGCGAAAGTGGCAAATTTTGTATCAATCAAGCCTGTTTTCGCTTTGGCGCTGATGTGCGCACCAATGACGACCCAAGGCAAGCGCAGCTGCGTCTTATCCGCGATGGGGAAATCGTGCTCCACCCTGAGCCGCCAACGCAAGGCTCGCTTTTTAGCGATACCAATACCCAATCAGATCAAAGCGCTGAGTCAGGTCAAGATACACCTGTCGCAGCGTCACAGTACAATGAGGAATTACTATGAACCCGCGCGGTAAATTTCACGCCCTTTCCATGATCAACTGGAATGGATTTTTTGCTCGCACTTTTGAACTCGATGAGCTGGTCACCACGCTTTCAGGCGGAAACGGCGCGGGGAAATCGACCACCATGGCCGCGCTCATCACCGCGCTCATTCCCGATCAAAGCTTGCTGCACTTTCGTAACACCACAGAAGCGGGCAGCTCCAGCGCCTCAAGAGACAAGGGTCTGCACGGTAAACTCAAGCCTGGCAGCTGCTACTCAACCATTCGCGTGATAAACTCTCGCCAGCAGCACCTGCTGTTTGGCGTGCATTTACAGCAAATTGCCGGACGCGATAAAAAGGTCGAGATCAAAACCTTTGTGGTGCAAAATTTGCCCGAGTCGCTCGACCCTAGTGAAATTTTGCTTGAGCGCACCAGCGCCACACAGGTGCGCGTACGCCAGCTAAACCAAGTCAAAGAAGCCGCATTACGCTATGAAAATGCGCAATTTAAAACCTTTAGCTCGGTGAGCGACTACCACGCATTCATGTTTGAGCAAGGCGTGCTACCTAAAAAGCTGCGCAACCAAACCGATCGCAGCAAATTTTACCGCCTTATTGAAGCGTCGCTGTACGGCGGCATTTCTAGCGCTATTACTAAATCACTGCGCGATTATCTGTTGCCACAAAATAGCGGCGTGAAAAAAGCCTTCCAAGACATGGAGATGGCGCTCAAAGAAAACCGCATGACGCTTGAAGCTATTCGCATCACACAGCAAGATCGCGATTTATTCAAGCAATTGATCACGCAGGCCACCCAATACGTTGCCGCCGATTTTATGCGCCACGCTAACGAGCGACGCAACAAAATCAAGCAAGTGTTAAATCTAAGAAGCGAGCAGCACAGCGCACAAACAGCGGTAGAAAATCTGCAGCGCCAATTTGATCTGCTTAATGATGAAAACAGCACCTTAGGCGGCGATCACCTGCACGCAGAGGCGATTTATCAAGCCGCTTGTGATCATTTGCAGATTGTACAAACTGCCGTACGCCAACAAGAAAAAATCGACCGTTATCAAGACGATCTGCAAGAGCTTATCACTCGCTTAGAAGAGCAAACTGTTGTCTTTGAAGAAAGCCAGCTTGCGCTGCAAGAAGCAGAAGAGCAAAATCTGCTCAGCGAAGAAGAGGTCGACAGCCTAAAATCGCAGCTCGCCGACTATCAGCAAGCGCTTAATACCCAACAGACGCGCGCATTGCAATACCAGCAAGCCATTAACGCGCGCGATAAAGCACGTGAGCTTTTGCAAAATGATGTTGATGAGCACAGCGCAAAAGCGCAGCTAGATGAGCTCAATCAGATCGTTGAAACTAAAACCAGCGCACTGCTGCAGCTCAAACATCGCCTCGATCTCACCCGCCGCGCCAGTAAGCAGTTTGAACGTGGCTTTGCTTTTGTACAGAGCATTGCGCCGGATACGCCGCGCGCGCAGGCTTACAGCCAAGCGCAGCTGCTTATACAGCAAGGATTGCAATATCAGCAGCTGACTAAAAACAGCGGCGATCTTCACGGTCAGCACCGCTATCTTGAGCGTCAATTGCAGCAGTTTTCTCAAGCAAAACAGCTTACTGCGCAATACCAGCAGCAGTTTAAAACCCCGATTGCAACCGTACTTGATGTGCATGCTGAGCAAGAAAAACAGGCGTTACTGTTTGAAGAAGCACAGCAGCAAGTGCAATCACAACACGAAATCGTGAGCGAGCAGCGTCGTAGCCTGCAGCAATTAACTCAAGAAATTGATCAATTAGAGTCCATTTCGCCGGCATGGAGCACCGCGCAACATGCGCTTGAGCTGTTAAGCGAGCAGTCGCAATTAGCGCTCACCGATCAGCAAAGCGTCATCGACGCCATGCAAGCGACCGCCGAAAATACACGAGACACCTTGAGTTTGCGTGATAAATTAGCGGCGCAAAAAAATCAACTTGATAAAGAGATCAATCAATTAGGACAGCCGGGCGGTAATGAAGATCCTAAACTGCAAGCGCTCGCCGACACGCTCGGTGGCACGCTTTTGTCTGAAATTTATGACGAAATTGCGCTAAGCGATGCGCCCTACTTTTCTGCGCTCTATGGTCCTGCGCGCCACGCTATCGTTGTGCCGGATCTCAAAGCTGCGCAAGATAATCTGCTGACCTTAGATGATTGCCCTGATGATCTCTATCTTATCGAAGGCGACGCTGACAGCTTTGATGAGAGCGTCTTTAACGTTACCGAGCTTGAAAATGCGGTGTGCGTTAAGATCAGCGATCGTCAGCTGCGCTATTCACGTTTTCCCAAAGTGGCTATCTTTGGCCGTGCGGCGCGTGAGCATCGCTTAGTTGCGCTTCGCGAGCAGCGAGAAGCCGTTCAAGAAAATTACGCGCAAGCGGCATTTGATGTGCAAAAATTGCAGCGTTTAACGCAGCGTTTCAACCACTTTTTCTCCAACCATTTGCAAATCGCCTTTGTTGAAGATCCAGAGCTGCAACTTAAACAGCTGCGTGAAAAGCAAGCGATGCTTACGCGTGAAAGCCGTCAGCAGCAAGAGCTGCATGCACAAGCGGCAAGCCAAATTGAGCGTTGCAAAAATGCGCAGCAGCTGCTCGGCAAACTTGAGCATCTCATTGAAGTTCTTGAAGATACTGAGCTTGAGCAAAAACAAGCGCAGCTGGCAAAACGCATGCAAGAGCTTGAGCACGCTAAGCAGTTTTTACAGCAGCACCAAATGGCGCTCACCGAGCTTAAGCTTATTTTGCCAAGCCTTGACGCCGATCCTGAGCTTTTTGCCGGTATTGAGCAAGAATACCAGCAAGCTGACGCACAGATGCAGCAGCTTAAACATCAGCAATTTGCCCTCAATGAGCTCACACAACGCGCGCACCATTTCACCTACCATGACGCGCAGACAATTTTAGCGCAAAGCAGTCAGCTAGATCAGCAGCTGAGCGCGAAATTGGTGGTCGCACAAAAAGCGCGTGATGCAGGGCGTGAGCGGCTTAAAACGCTGCGCGCACGCCACAACCAAGATCAGCAGCAGCTTGCGGCGCTTAAAAGTACCTATCAAGCCAAGCAAGAAACAGTTCAAGAATTTTTGCGCGAATTTAATGAGCTCAACATTCATGTTGACCAAGATACGCTGCAAGAAGCCAATGAAAAAAAATCGCGCCTCTATCAAGAGCTGACCGCGCTGCGTGAGCGCAGTAAAACGCTAGAAAAAGCGCTAGCGACCACAGAAGTTGAGCTAAAATCGGCCATCAAACAGCTTAAAAAGGGACGCAAAGAGTACCTCGAT
>JBOFXO010000157.1:0-3237 GCA_051654185.1 Vibrionaceae bacterium
AGGACTTGGCGGCGCCGATAACGCAGCAGCCTGTGCAGCTGACGGGGCGAGATCTGCCCTACTTTCCTTAAACCAAGCCAGCCACGCTGCTATCGCAGCGCTATTCGTTCTTAATAACAGGCTTATTCGCTCAAAAGTATCAGCAGGCAACCGGTTTTGATCTTGCAATGCACATATAATTCTCACAAATAAAATGCCGCGATCTACGTTCTGGTGCACTTGCCCATCACTCACGCCATTAAAGCTAAGCATAAGCTCTCTTAGCTGGCCGCGTTGCTGATCAATACATTCAGACGAGAAAGAAATCCCTGTCATTGAAGGCAAATCCGATGCACTTGCCTGCAGCACACCTGGGGCTAAAGCAGGCGATTGTGCTATTACTTGATATTCTTGCAAGAGTACAACTACCTCTTGCCAATCAAATACATCCAGCGGCAGACACAAAATCGATGGCGTAACCGTCGTAGCATCAGCTTCAGCTGCTGCGCCATCAGTTGTTGAAGCAGCTGTTGAAGACGCTCCCTCATTTTGAGATGGAACCACTCGCCAGTTGAGCACAGATGTTAAACTAACGCTAAGTAAATGACTTAAACGAGTCAAGGTCCCGTATAGCAACAGGCCAAAATAATCAAAAGCGCGCATCGCTTTTAAAATCAAAAGCGCGCGACGCTTTGCATCACATTCTCTATTGATCATGCGCAATAGTCTTTGCAAGGCAACATCCTTGCAGCTATTTATAGCCGTATCAGGAAAAAACAAGGTTAAAGATGATAGCTTCTGACTTCGGTTAGGTTGCAAAGACAGCGCCTGTATCTCATCCGAGCTTTGGGTACTTGTAAGGCCAGTTTGTTGGCATACAAGCTGCAAAAATTCACTTAAGGTTACAGTCGTGACAGAAGACCTACCTCTTAGGGTTGTGAGTGCGGATCGCTCTGTTACGCGTGAAGGCTGTGTGGTAACTTGCGCTTGCGCAGACACATTAGCAGATGGGAGCACAAAAGAAGGCCTTCTTGGGTAAGGATCTGTGCGAATACGCTGCAAGCGGGCGGTAACTCTGCGCTCTCTTTGCTGACTTGGGGGTGAGTTTGCCCCTGAAACTGCCATAGTGGTTTCAGGCTGCTCTGTCGTATTAGCCGCCGCGGCCATTGCTGCTCCGACAGCGGTACTTACAGTGCTATCCGCGTCTTGCACAGCCTCACCTGAAGATTGGCTGGGCGCGGTATCTGCAGGTGATGTGGGCGGCGTTTGGTTTGGAAACATACAAGCAAATCCTACTTAACTTAAGATATGCAGCAACTCAAAAGATCGTCATCGACTCTCTTTTAAAAACGAATTGTTGAATGGCTTCCTCGGCAAAACATCCCAATAACATCAAACAGCTATAATAAAGGTGTTTAATACGGCCACAAGATAACTGCTGCTCAAATAACAGTCGCAAACAATAGGTAATAAAATTAGCCTTCACAAGTGAATAGATGTAAAAAACACTATTTGCGCACACTTTGTCTTAGCTGCTGCAAATTAAAAAATGAAGCGGCATTCATGAAGAGCGTCATTTTACATCGGCGCAAACATCAGATTAGAAAACTTGTGATGCAATAGAGGGTTAATGATAGGCTGCTGCAAAATGGCTATTAGCACGCATGGCCTGCAAATAGCCATAACCGCATTTATTCGCTTTTTTTTGCCGCAATACCAAAATAGTGGGCAAGAATTTCATCAGTCAGCTCACCTTTAGCTTCTAGCGCTTTTAAATGCGCGACGATCTTCTTTTGCTCATCGAGCGTCGGCAAAGGAAGATCTGGCTCACTGCTTGAAACGCCTTGTAACAAATTATCGAGCTCAATCATAAAACACCTTACAAATTAAGTTAACTTCATTAATGGCTTGTTAAAGTCACGGTATTTTTAATAGTTGACCGACAGGCCGTCAACCATTATGCATTCATTCTCTGCACGCAATCTTCTTTTTTCTTACAAAACAAGAGGTCATGTAAAAAGCGCTATGCAAATGACGTTTTTTATTCGCGCAACTCCCGAACAACAAACGGCTATTTCCCTTTATTTTGGCAATATTAGGCAGACGCTACGCCAAAAAATCCTTTTGCACGCTCAAAACCATTTTAAAGTAGAAAATGCGCGCTTGCATTGAACAAGCTCCCATTACTTATGCCTCAGCATGGCATTACTGTTTGATTAATCTACTCTTTTTTGCAAAAGGATTTTTATCAAACAGCGAGTATGGCTATCAAACAGCACGCAAAACAACCAAGCAGAACCACGGCTCGCTGTACTCGGCAGCACCTGCTTAAAACTGTTTTACCTTATTGCGGCATTCTCATTGCATCACTGCTCTCTTCAGCCGCCTACTGCGGCACGATTGAGATTTCGGCCGATAACGACAGCCTGTCAGGAAAAGATCGCGAATACAGTAGCGGCATTTTTTTACGCTGGTCAGACAGCTTTACGGCAAGCCATGCGCATCAAGGCTACAGCATTATCATTGGCTCGCAGATCTGGACACCATCAGATATTGCACAACCCAAGCCGATGCCCAATGAGCGCCCTTACGCCGGTCTTTTTTACCTGCAAGGTGGGCTTTTTTGGCAAAACGAAAATACCGCCTACAAAGGCGATATAATGCTTGGCACGGCAGGCCCAAGATCGCACGCCTACAGCGGACAAAAAGCGGTGCACGCTTTGATCGGTAGCAAAAAACCTCAAGGATGGGACTATCAAATTTTTGATCAATCGGTTGCACAAGGCAGCCTAGAAATACACCGCGCAATATGGCGCTCAGACTGGCAGGAGCTTAGTTTTATAGCAAGAGGGCAAGCTGGTAATTTTCAAAACGAAGTCGCAACAGGTATCAACTATCGCTTAGGCATTGATTTGGTAAACAGTTTTGGCGCAGTCTCAAGCACTGCCGGTAACCACCTGCACAGCGGCATGCTCGCTAACAGTCGCAATGGACTTTTTTTTATTGCGGGCATTGAAGGACGTTACCGCTTCACCGACTTGACCATCGAGGGAGATAAGCCAACGCAAAATGCTCAATTACAAATTAAAAATCAGCAAATTGCCGGTATCTATGGGCTAGTTTACTATCAAAACGCTTGGGGACTTAGCTTAATATATAACCATTCCAGCAAAACCTACGTTTCGCCACAGGCAATTGCACACAATTATGGGCATATAAACTACTTTTACCGTTTTTGATCATCAAAAACGCGCAGAC
>JBOFXO010000158.1:0-15105 GCA_051654185.1 Vibrionaceae bacterium
CGCTTGTCGCAACTGAACGTAAGCTGCCGCTTGAAGAAGTTGAAAAAATAGCGCAAGGCCGGGTTTGGACAGGAGCTGACGCTTTAAAGCATAAGCTTGTTGATCAAATTGGTGATTTTGATGACGCAGTGATACAGGCAGCAAAATTGGCCAAACTTGAAAAATACACCCTTAACTGGTTAGAAGAGCCTGTTGCACCCTTTGAACTCTTTATCAGCGAGTTCTTTGGCCAAGCCTTAGCCAAATTTGGTGCAAAAACGCAAGCCTCGCTGCCAGCACCCGTGCAAAAACTCATCCATAGCGCTCAGCAAGAGCTTAATGTGTTACAAGGGCTTAATGATCCGCAAGGACATTACGTACTTTGCACAGACTGCCAGCTCTAAAGAAAACAATCTAAAAAAAGCCCTTCGTGGGCTTTTTTTTACCAACACCTTAATTGTTAACCGTCCTTGCTGCTGATCGCCATTTCTTCACGTATACTGCTTTCACTCATTTGGGCACCGATAAGATCATGAAGAGAAAACAGATTTACATCGCCTACACAGGTGGCACCATTGGCATGCAAAAATCCGCGCAAGGCTATGCGCCCGTTGCCGGTTTTTTGCAGCAATTTTTACAAAACAGTCCCGAATTTCATCGCCAAGAGATGCCACTTTTTACCATCCATGAATATCAGCCCCTCATAGACTCTTCAAATATGGGGCCGGAAAATTGGCAGCAGATCGCCGATGATATCGGTAAAAATTACGACGATCACGATGGCTTTGTCATTTTACATGGCACAGATACCATGGCGTACACCGCCTCTGCGCTCTCTTTTATTTTTGAAAATTTAACTAAACCTGTGATCATTACAGGCTCACAAATTCCACTTTGCGAGCTGCGCTCCGATGGGCAAGCCAATTTACTTAACGCGCTGTATATCGCGGCTAATTACCCTATCAATGAAGTGACTCTTTTTTTTAACAATCTGTTACTGCGCGGCAATCGCAGCACCAAGGTGCATGCCGATGGCTTTAATGCGTTTATGTCACCCAATTTAGCGCCGCTGCTAGAAGCCGGGATCCATATCCAATTTAGTAAGCAAGTCTCTAATAAACTGCCTTGCGGACCATTTACCGTGCATCGCATGCAAAAACAGCCGATTGCTGTGATCATGCTTTATCCTGGGATCAGTGCTGACGTCATCCGCAATGCACTCACGCAGCCAGTGATTGCCATGATATTGCTTACCTTCGGCGTTGGTAATGCTCCACAAGACCCTGAATTTCTTTTTCTTTTACAAGAAGCCACCGCTCGCGGCATTATCGTGCTCAATTTAACCCAATGTTTAACCGGCACCGTGTGCATGCGTAACTATGCTACCGGTAATACGCTAGCTAATGCAGGCGTGGTAAGCGGGCTTGATATGACGGCAGAAGCGGCGCTTGCAAAGCTTAACTATCTGTTTAGTCAAAACTTAAGCCTTGAGCAGATCAAAACACAATTGCAGCAAGATCTGCGCGGCGAGCTAACCCCCTAAGCACTCATCTGCGGTGCGCGATCCTTTGCACCGCTCATCTCTTTCATCTTTTTTATGATGAAAATTTAATTATTGCTACAACTTATTGATTAATAATTAGATATTTTTTATTGGTCATAAGCTACAAAAGAGCTCTTTTTATTCATGCGCAAAAAGACTGATCAGCCCTTGCACTCTCTTACTTTGCTTGCTGCGCTACTTGTCGTGACAGGCTGCTCTGAGCCGCCGCTTGACGCTAAAATTGTCTGCCAGCAGCTGCCCGAGCTTTGCAACAAGCTCAACATGGAAGACACCCACTGCGCTGAAACGCGCGATAACGTGGTCATGCATCGCTATCGAACCATAAAAGAGCCAACCGACATCAAACAATTTGAAGAGCTTTTAGCCACCAAAAAGTATGAAAAATGCATAGAGCTTGCCGCGCAGCTTGATGTTATCACGCTAAAAGAGAAAAAAAGCCTTCGTATTGAAGCACTTGACCATGCCAAGGAATCCATTTTGCTGTTAGAAGAGCAGCTACAAAACGCAGACGATGCCAATATTTTGCATTTTTTATGGGCTAACAGTAACGACACT
Organism: Vibrionaceae bacterium; assembly: GCA_051654185.1. GTDB lineage: Bacteria > Pseudomonadota > Gammaproteobacteria > Enterobacterales > Vibrionaceae > Enterovibrio. Next base: position 2,099 of record JBOFXO010000158.1, read on the forward strand.
CAAGCGCTCAATAAATTTTTAGCCTTAGATGAAGACACACTCGACACGCCTGAGTTGCTGCTCAATTTAGCCAATCATTACGCGATAAAAGACCCACAAAAAGCGACCAAACTTTTGCTTAAAGGGCTCTCTTTATACAAAATACAAGAATCAAAACAAGAAGATAAAGCTAAAGCTGCCACAGTTATCGAATATAGCGCGGTGCTGCGTGAAATTTTAAAAACGCTAGTCACCATCAATCAGCAAGAGAAATTTTTTGATCTCGCCTACCTGTGGGCTCAAGTCGGCTTACATTTTCAAGTTGCCATCATAGCGCAGCCTAAATTGGATCTCATGTATCCAATGGCCGATGAAAAACGCCAACAAATTGCAGCGGTTGCGCAATCAATCATTGAAAGCATTGAAAATAATAGCTTTGATCCGGCCTTGCTTAAAAAGCTTGAAAAAGATCCCGACGAGCTAAAGCAATAGCGGGCTTTTAGCAAATTTAAACGCAACATTTTTTGCACAAAGTCACAGAACTTGTCTAAAACAGGTAACTTTGTATGTTTTCTAGGCATACAACCGCAGATATTTTGACTCATGCCAAGTTCTTTTGTTTTTTTCTTGCATGCGACGCGGTGATTTTGTAACGTAATGCTAGTTTATTCCTTTATGTATTATTAAGTTGTGGAGCAACAACAAATGACTATCAAAGTAGGTATTAACGGTTTTGGACGTATCGGCCGTTTTGTTTTTCGCGCAGCTCAAGAGCGTAATGACATTGAAGTTGTAGGCATTAACGATCTTATCGATGTAGACTACATGGCCTACATGCTAAAATACGATTCAACTCACGGTCGTTTCAATGGTACTGTTGAAGTTAAAGACGGCAACCTTATCGTTAACGGCAAAACCGTACGCGTTACTGCTGAGCGTAACCCAGAAGATCTAAAATGGGGCGCAATCGGCGTTGACGTAGTTGCAGAAGCAACTGGCCTATTCCTAACTGACGAAACTGCACGTAAGCACATTAAAGCTGGCGCGAAAAAAGTAGTTATGACTGGTCCTTCAAAAGACAAAACGCCAATGTTCGTTATGGGCGTAAACCACAAAACTTACGCAGGACAAGACATCGTTTCTAACGCATCTTGCACAACTAACTGCTTAGCACCTATTGCAAAAGTACTGAACGACAACTTCGGTATCGAATCAGGTCTGATGACAACTGTTCACGCAACAACAGCAACTCAAAAAACTGTTGATGGTCCATCTGCAAAAGATTGGCGCGGCGGCCGCGGTGCATCACAAAACATCATTCCATCATCAACTGGCGCAGCAAAAGCAGTTGGCGTGGTACTTCCTGAGCTAAACGGCAAACTGACTGGTATGGCGTTCCGCGTTCCTACTGCTAACGTTTCTGTTGTTGACTTAACTGTTAACCTGAAAAAAGCAGCAACTTACGCTGACGTTTGTGCCGCGATGAAAAAAGCTTCTGAAGGCGAGCTAAAAGGCATTTTGGGTTACACTGAAGACGCAGTTGTTTCAACTGACTTTAACGGTGACATCCGCACTTCAATTTTTGACGCAGAAGCGGGTATCGCTCTGACTGACAAATTCGTAAAAGTCGTTTCTTGGTACGACAACGAAATTGGCTACTCAAACAAAGTTCTTGATCTGATCGCACACATCAGCAAGTAATTTAATTTGTTGAAAAAAGGCGGCTAATTAGGCCGCCTTTTTTGATCGCCCTTTTTTATCCAGATAAAAGGAATATTGATGAAACAGCGGCTTACCTACCTCAAAACACTATCACGCAGTGTTAATTTAGCGCAGCTAGACAATTTGCAAGTTCTGCAAATTGAACACAAAAAAGCGCAGGCGCTGATCTCCTTATTTGGCGGACAGCTGTTAAGTTTTAAACCCGCCGGACAAGCTGAGCTAATTTGGCTTAGCGACAAAGCCGATCTTAGTGGAAAAAGCCCGATCCGCGGCGGCATTCCTATCTGCTGGCCATGGTTTGGCAAAGCGCATCAGCCCGCGCACGGCTTTGCTAGAACCAGTGAGTGGCAGCTAAGCGATTGCCATGAAAATGAAGATGGCGTACACATCACGCTGACTTTACAAGAAAACGCAAATACGCTCGCGCTTTGGCCACACGCCTTTAGCCTAGAAATGCATTTTTTGATCAGCGACAGCCTAGATGTGCGGCTCAATGTGAAAAACAAAGGCCCCGCTCCCCTCTATTTTGGTGGCGCACTACACACCTATTTTGCGGTTCGTGATATCAGCAAAACACAGATCACGCAGCTTGGCACGCGCTACATCGAGCAGGGAAACCATTACGCCAGTGACGCAACGGCTCATTTTACCACTGAAGTGGACAGATGTTATCTGCACGCAAGCCCCACCGTCTTTATTGAGCAACAAAATGAGCCAGCGATTGCCGTGAAAAACAGCGGTAATAACGCAGTAATAGTGTGGAATCCAGGCCAAGCGCTGTGCCGCAAAATGAGTGATATGAGTGAAAATGGTTATCAAAACATGGTCTGTGTTGAATCAGCCATTTATGACAACCAAACACCGCTTGCAAGCGGCCAGCAGTGCCAGCTTACCACTCACATTGCAAGAGTTACCACCTCGCGCTGATCTGTGCCTGTTTTAAGCTAAAAAAATGGCGCCAACACGGCGCCATGGTATTTTGTGAAGAACAACAGTTACGCTTTTGCTGTGACGGCAATGGCAAGCTCGCTGAGCGCTTGAGGATTAGCGAAACTTGGCGCGTCAGTCAAAAGACATGCCGCTGCCGTCGTTTTCGGGAATGCAATCACATCACGAATATTGTCAGTCGCGCACAGCAACATCACCAAACGATCGAGACCAAAAGCAAGGCCCGCGTGCGGTGGTGTGCCATATTTTAACGCTTCTAGTAAGAAGCCAAACTTTTGTTTTTGCTCACTTTCATCTATGCCAAGCAGCGAGAAGACGGCTGCTTGCATTTTAGGGTCGTGAATACGCACTGAGCCACCGCCCACTTCATAGCCGTTGAGCACCATGTCATAAGCGTTTGATTTAATTTGCGCAGGATCTGATTGCAGCGCTTCTACGCTAGCCAGCGGAGAGGTAAACGGATGGTGCATCGACTGCAATGCGCCCTGATCATCTTCCTCAAACATAGGAAAATCAATCACCCACAACGGCGCCCAGCAATCAAGCTTAGTCAAACCTAAATCGAGGCCCAGTTTAATACGCAGCGCGCCTAATGCTTCTGTCACCACTTTTTTGCTATCGGCGCCAAACAGCAGCAGATCGCCGTTTTTCGCAGCCGTTCTTGCCAAAATTTCACTAAGTACATTTTCAGGTAAGTATTTTGCTATCGGTGACTGCACGCCAGCCGCTCCCGCAGCAACATCATTCACTTTAAGCCAAGCAAGCCCTTTTGCGCCATAAATAGCGGCAAAAGCGGCGTATTCATCTAGCTGCTTGCGTGAAAGGGTCGCGCCATTAGGCACACAAATGGTCGCAACACGTCCTTTAGGTGCGTTTGCAGGCTCTGCAAAAACTTTAAAATCAATCTCTTTGACAAGATCTGCCACATCAACAAGCTCTAAAGGGTTACGCAAATCGGGTTTATCCGAGCCAAATCGGCGCATCGCTTCATCAAAGGTCATCACCGGAAAGGCGCCTAAATCGACATTTAGCAGCGACTGCCACATTTCTCGCACCATACGCTCAGCCACTTCACGCACCTGTGGCGCGGTCATGAATGAGGTTTCGATATCGATTTGCGTAAACTCAGGCTGGCGGTCGGCGCGCAGATCTTCATCGCGAAAACATTTTACAATCTGGTAGTAGCGATCAAAACCGGACATCATCAAAAGCTGCTTAAACAGCTGTGGCGACTGCGGCAATGCATAAAAACAGCCTTTGTGGACGCGACTTGGCACTAAATAATCGCGCGCGCCTTCCGGTGTTGCTTTCGTCAGCACCGGCGTTTCAATATCTAAAAATCCGTTCGCATCTAAAAAGCGGCGCACAAAACTTGACGCCTTAGCACGCAGCTTAATGCGCTCACTCATCTCTTCGCGGCGCAAATCAAGGTAGCGATACTTAAGACGCTGCTCTTCTGTATTATTTTGATTAAAATCAAGAGGTAATGGTTCACTGCGGTTAATGATCACAACCTGATTAACCAGCACTTCTACCTTGCCGGTTTTCATATTTTCATTAATTTGATGATCAGGGCGCAAACGCACTTCACCGGTGATCTGAATACAAAACTCATTACGCAGCTGATTTGCAACAGCAATCACGTCCTTAAGATCAGGATCAACCACTAACTGCACCACACCTTCTCTATCGCGCAACTCAATAAAAATCAGCCCGCCAAGGTCACGCCGGCGATTAACCCAACCACAAAGTTGCACCGTTTGCTTTGCTAAATGTGTGTCTAAATTACCGCAATAATGTGTGCGCATATTTTATCTCTTATTAATGGCTGATGCACTGCGCCAACAGTGCTGAAAAATGCCTCATTATATATCAAAAGCAAGGATAAGTTGCAGAAGTTAAGCCGATTTGCAACATGTAATTTATATTAGGATTGTCATGACATTGTGACGTAAATTGCCTAAAATTGTCCCCTCTCTTTTTTTGTGTTTTCGAGATCACAGTGAACGACGCGCGCGATACCATTTTTGCCACGCCGATTGAAAAATTAGGCGATTTTACCTTTGATGCTACCGTTGCGACGGTTTTTCCCGATATGATCCAGCGCTCAGTACCCGGATATAGCAATATCATCACAGCAATCGGTATGCTAAGCGAGCGCTTTGCCCGCGATAACAGCCAGATCTATGATTTAGGCTGCTCAGTTGGTGCGGCAACTCTTGCGATGCGTCGTCACATTCAAGCTAAAAACTGCCAAATTATTGCTGTCGACAATTCGCCGGCAATGGTTGAACGCTGCCTAAATTCGGTGAATGCGTACCGCTCTGAGGTTCCCGTTACAGTAAAAAACGCCGATATTCGTGAGCTTTGCATTGAAAACGCCAGCATCGTGGTACTTAACTTTACCTTGCAATTTTTACCGCCTGCAGATCGCTTAGCGCTGCTCAATAAAATCTACGACGGCCTGCTGCCTGGCGGCATTTTGATTTTATCTGAAAAATACCGCTTTAATGATCCTTGCGTTGACGAGCTGCTTATCGATCTTCATCACGATTTTAAACGCGCAAACGGCTACAGCGAGCTTGAGATCAGCCAAAAACGCAGTGCTTTAGAAAACGTGATGCGCCCTGACAGCATTGAAAGCCACCACTCGCGCCTAAAAGTGCTGGGCTTTTCACACGTTGCGACTTGGTTTCAGTGTTTTAACTTTGGATCACTGTTTGCCATCAAATGATCGGTTGAACTTTTTTTGCGAGAACATAGCGGCTTATGTTTGATTTTTCTTCTTTTTATCAATTAATTGCAAGCGAGCCTCGCTTGCAAAGCTGGCTTGAGCACATACCTGCAAAGCTTGCTGATTGGCAGCAAAAACCGCAAGGTGATCTGCCTAAATGGCTAAAAACGCTAAATAAAATATCGCACACACCAGCAGACAGCGAGCTTGTCGATCGCATCAGCGTCGGCAGCGACACAACGTTAAGCTGCGGCGAGCAAGCTAAATTAGAAAATTTGCTACAGCATTTTCACCCATGGCGCAAAGGACCCTACTTTTTACACGGCATCCATATTGATACCGAGTGGCGCTCTGATTGGAAATGGCAACGGCTGCGCGCGCATATCACGCCGCTTAAAGGGCGTTACGTGCTCGATGTGGGCTGTGGTAATGGCTATCATATGTGGCACATGCTCGGCGAGCAAGCGCACACGGTGATTGGCGTCGATCCGTCAGAGCTGTTTTTAGTGCAATTTAGTGCGATAAAACAGCTCATTGATCCGCAAGCGCCGCTGCACCTGCTGCCGCTTGGCATCGAAGCGCTCCCTGGAAGAAAAAGCTTTGATACGGTATTTAGCATGGGCGTGTTATACCACCGTAAATCGCCACTTGAGCATTTACAACAGCTTAAAAATCAGCTGGTTAAAAATGGTGAGCTCGTGCTTGAAACGCTAGTGATTGATGGCGATGAAAACAGCGTGCTTGTCCCGCTTGATCGCTACGCGAGCATGCATAACGTCTACTTTTTCCCTTCGGCTAAGGCGCTACAATGCTGGCTTGAGAAAGTGGGCTTTATCAATGTGCGCATCGTCGATGAGAATATCACCTCGCTAGATGAGCAGCGCACAACGCCATGGATGCGCCACCATTCGCTAAAAGATTACCTTGATCCGACAGACATTAGCAAAACCATCGAAGGCTATCCTGCGCCAAAGCGTGCTATTTTAGTCGCGACCAATCCCGATTAAAGACGGTGCAGCATAAAATAAAAAGAGGTTCAAATGGTTATTTATCTGCTTAGAATAAATAACTTAAACAATATCATCTGTATGATAACGTAATAATATCAATAAGTTGTGCAAATAACATCTTATGATTTCATGCCTTGTCTACTTTTAGTCGCAAGGCTTTCAAGTTAGAATTGCTCTCGTGCTTTATTATTTTTCGCTCTCAACCAACGGTTGCGTTTTTTAAGCAGACTACTTTTGTTATGGAGTTTTACGATGACCCTACGCCGCGGCGTTCTCGCAGGAACCGGTTTGCTACTAGCAAGCTGTAGCTACCCACCTCTTGAACAAATACAAATTGAACACCAACAAACTATCGCGACTATCAATAAAACTGAAAGTAATCTCTCAGCACAAATTCTAGAATTAAAGCAGCAGCTTATAGAGCAAAAGACCTTACAAGAGCAGTTAGAAAATAACCTTACCAAACTATCAAGCCAGTTAAGACATATTGGCAGCACGCAAAATGACATCAGAAAAAAAATCGCGCAGCCTAAAGATCAGGTGCAATATATCGAAAAAGAGATCCCTGTATCGGTTGCAGCAAATAAAGCCATTTTAGGCGAAATCGAATGGGTATGGCTCGATAACACGCAATCGAATTTCCGCGCTCGCGTAGATACCGGTGCAACCACCTCTTCTATTAATGCAACCGATGTGCAAGAGTTTGAACGCGATGGCAAAACGTGGGTCCGCTTTAACATCGCTAACCACTCTGCACTCGCGGGTGAGCCTAAATTAACGCAGGTTGAAGTGATGGTGAAACGCTGGGCGAAAATTCGCCAATCGGCTGCTGATGAACTTGAGCGCCGCCCAGTTGTTGAGCTGCAGCTACGCATTGGTAACTTGCATGAAAAAGCGCAGTTTACGTTAGCGGATCGCTCGCAGCTGACCTACCCGCTTCTTTTGGGGCGCGAGTTTTTTAAAGATCTGGCCGTCGTTGATGTGAGCAAAGCTTACATTCAACCTAAATACGTTCCTGAAGAACCGCCTAAACAGCCGCAAGCGCAAACGCCGGCCCCCGCTGGCGCAACGTCCACATCAACTCAAACGAAACCAACACTATGATATCGCGCATTCCTTTTTATATTTTGATAAGCCTACTTTTGATCGTGGGCATAAGCATGTCTATCTATCGCCACCATGTATATGGTGTACCTTGGGCCGCCGATCAAAGCAAACAAGTTTGGGAAATTGAAGCTCGCGTGGAGTTTGAAGCGACCGGCCAGCCGGTGGTCGTCTCTTTAGCACGCCCAGAAACGCAGCGCGGTTTCACCTTGATCAACGAATACAGCAGCTCTCCAGGCTACGGTTTTACGTTAACCGAAGAAAATAGCGTACGCCGCGCGCAGTGGAGCAAACGCCAAGCGCAAGGCAAACAGGTACTCTATTTTAAAAGCCAGCTCTTAGTTGACGAAAACGCGCAGTTCAAAGTGCAGCCGCCAACCGGAAAAGTCACAAAAGTGCTACTCGATGGTCCAGTGCTGACCGCTGCAACGGCGCTCTTAAGTCAAGCGCAAGAGCGCTCCGCCAATAGCAGCACGCTCACCCAAGAGCTTATCAAACAATTTAACGACGTTGAAAGCCAAAACGCGGCGCTGCTCACGCAAGCTAGCGGCAAAGAAGTGGCCATTGTGCAGCTGTTATCGCTGGCCAATATTCACGCGCGCGTTGTTGGAGCTATCCAACTTGAAGATGGGCGGCGCCGTCAATCTATCATTCCGATGGTCGAAATTTGGAACAACGACCATTGGCAACTCTTTGATCCTAATGGCGGCGATGCAAACGCTAAAAACCTCATTTTATGGAATCCTAAAGGTGTTTCGCTGCTTGAAGTGATGGGCGGCAATAATAGCCAAGTCAATTTCTCCATGATTGCGCAAGATATCAGCCCACAGCTGGCAACGACGCAAAAAGTGCAGACCGAAAGCTTGCTTAACTTCTCAATCCACAGCTTGCCAATTGAAGAGCAAGCCATGTTTAAAACCATTTTGCTGATCCCTATCGGCGCGCTGGTTGTGGTCATGCTGCGCATCCTCATCGGCCTTAAAACCTCGGGCACATTCATGCCTGTGCTTATCGCTGTTGCATTTGTACAAACGCAGCTTATTACCGGCATCATTGGCTTTTTAGTAATAGTTGGCACGGGACTTGTGATCCGAAGTTACTTGTCACGGCTTAACCTACTGCTGGTCGCGCGCATTTCCGCGGTGATCATCACCGTGATCTTGATAATCTCAGTCTTTACCGTCATTGCCTTTAAAATTGGCCTCGTTGAAGGATTAACCATCACCTTCTTCCCGATGATCATCTTGTCTTGGACCATCGAGCGTATGTCGATTTTGTGGGAAGAAGAAGGTGCTAAACAAGTGTTAGTGCAAGGCGGCGGCTCGCTGCTAACCGCGGTGCTTGTGTATCTGGCAATGACTAACGAGTGGATCCGCCATATCTCCTTTAATTTCATCGGAGTACAACTGGTGGTCTTAGCCTTGATCTTAATGCTTGGCAACTACACCGGCTATCGCCTCAGTGAGTTAAAGCGTTTTAAACCATTGCTAAAGGACTAACTCGTGGGCTCACTTTTTCAATTTTTTCAAAGATATGCCTCGCCTTTTAAACTAAAAAAGGCAGGTATTATGGGAATGAATATGCGCAATAGCCGCTACATTGGCCGCTATAACCGCAGACATCTCTTCCCATTAGTCGATAATAAGTTAAAAACCAAGCAGTTAGCGACGCAGGCGGGAGCCTGTGTCCCTGCACTCATCGGCACGATTGACAGTCAATATCAAGTTTCTACCATCCATGAACTGGTGAAAAATCACTCAAGCTTTGTGATAAAACCAGCGCAAGGATCTGGCGGAAAAGGGATATTGGTGATCACAAGCTCGCACAACGGCCTTTACAGCAAGGCGTCTGGCGCGCAAATTAACGCGCAAGATGTTGAGCGTCATATCACTAATATTTTGGCTGGCCTTTTTTCACTCGGCGGCAAAAATGATGTGGCGCTGATCGAAGCGCTGATCGAATTTGATGATGTGTTTGATGGGTTTAGCTATGAAGGCGTACCTGATATTCGCATCATTGTATTTCAAGGCTACCCTGTAATGGCGATGATGCGTTTATCGACAGCCGCCTCAGATGGCAAAGCGAACTTACACCAAGGTGCGGTGGGAGTGGGCATTGATATTAGCAGCGGCCTTGCACTACGTGCAGTGCAATTTAACCAAGAAGTTGAACGCCACCCTGACACGCAAAAAGAACTCAGCACGCTCGTGGTTCCGCACTGGCAAGAGCTGTTAACGCTGGCAGCAAGCGCTTGGGAAATGACAGGGCTGGGTTATATCGGGACAGATATGGTGCTCGATAAAAAGCAAGGGCCAATGGTGCTTGAGCTTAACGCACGGCCAGGACGTGCCATTCAAATTGCCAACGGCTGTGGGCTATTACCGCGGTTGCAGCATGTAGAAAAATTGCTGGAGAAAAAAATGCAGCTCAGCCCAACAGAGCGCGTGAAATATGTACAGCAGCATTTTATTGGGACACAGACATTAGATCATTTTTATGATGCAAAATTACCCGTAGCGCAAAATAATTTAAATTCATAAAAAACAAGCAGTTAAGTTCTATTTGGTTTAAAAAAATGCGATAAACAACAAATTTTTATTTTTTTTTGAACTAATAGTTTGTTTATGCGTCTTAATTAGTGCAGAAAGAAATGGCTAGAACGCCTTGTAATTATGCACATTTCTGGCGAATACATTCTACCTATTTTGAACTGCTGCTTTTTCTTACTCCTATTTGCAAAATTTTATGCTGCCCATTTATTTTAAATGGGCTTTTTTTATTTCAAATTTAAAAGTGGCATCTATTTTGCTCTCTCCTTTGTCAAACAGGCTATTCTATTGTTTTGCCTTGCTATTTTGCGCAATTTTTAGCATAAAAATAACATGTTTTAATTGAAGCTATGCGCTACGATGCTATCGCTATCACACACAGGAGCTTGCAATGACACCACCACTACGACGTACAAAGATTGTCACAACCCTTGGCCCAGCTACCGATCAAGGATCCGTGCTTGAAGCGCTGATCGAAGCCGGTGCCAACGTAGTACGGCTTAATTTTTCCCACGGCAAAGCACAAGATCACATCAGCCGCGCGCAAAAAGTGCGCGAAATTGCAAAAAGATTAGGGAAACAGGTCGGTATTTTAGGCGATCTGCAAGGTCCTAAGATCCGCATTTCTACTTTCGCACAAGGCAAAATCAAGCTTGAAATTGGCGATCATTTTATTTTAGATAGCGCACTTGCCGCAGGAGAAGGCAGCCAGCACAGCGTCGGCCTTGACTATAAAACCCTGCCGCAAGAGGTGACTCCTGGCGATGTTTTGCTGCTCGATGATGGTCGCGTGCAGCTTTTAGTCAAACATGTCGATGGCAGCGCTATCCACACCACTGTAACAGTTGCAGGCTTTTTATCGAACAATAAAGGGATCAATAAAAAAGGCGGCGGGCTCTCTGCGCCATCTTTAACGGCTAAAGACAAGCAAGATATTTTAGTTGCAGCAGAGATCGGTGTTGACTACCTAGCCATCTCCTTTCCGCGCCACAGCGAAGATATGCATTTAGCACGCAAATTAGCGCAAGAAGCCGGCCTAAATGCACATTTAGTAGCAAAGGTTGAGCGCGCCGAAACCGTTGCCACAGATGAAAGCATTGACGATATTATTTTGGCCAGTGATGCGGTAATGGTCGCGCGGGGCGATCTTGGGGTTGAGATCGGTGACGCAGAGCTTGTTGGCGTACAAAAAAAGCTTATCCGCCGCTCTCGCGCGCTAAACCGCGTTGTGATCACCGCGACACAAATGATGGAATCGATGATCTCATCACCCATGCCAACACGCGCCGAAGTCATGGATGTGGCTAACGCTGTGCTCGATGGCTCTGACGCGGTGATGTTATCGGCAGAAACAGCCTCTGGCAGCTTTCCAGTTGAAACGGTCAAAGCGATGGCTAATGTGTGCCTTGGCGCAGAAAAAATGCCCTCCGTCAATATTTCTAACCACAGGCTCGATCAAGAGTTTTTAGCTATCGAAGAGTCTGTTGCCATGGCAACCATGTATGCAGCTAATCACATGCCAAAAGTTAAGGCTATGATTTCGCTGACAGAATCAGGAAAAACAGCGCTGATGATGTCTCGTATCAGCTCAGGCAAACCCATTTATGCCCTTTCGCGCCATCAAAGCACGCTGTCACGTACGGCTTTGTATCGCGGCGTCACTCCCTTATATTTTCCAAGCGACTCAGGCGCTGGTCCTGATGTCGCTCAGCATGCCGTTGAGATGTTAAAAGAGCAAGGGCTTCTACAAGTTAATGACGTTGTGATCATCACCCAAGGTGATGCCTACGGCATTGAAGGCAGCACGAATACCATGCGCATTATTACTGTCTATTAAATAGCAAACCTCACTAAATGCCAGCGCAACGCTGGCTTTTTTGGCAAAATCAAGGCGCAGGAAATTGCCAATCGAGATTGTGCAAAGCGGTTAAAATATGATCTTCCCAGCGGCTATTGATCAACATGTAACCTGCCGCAATCCCTTCAATTTTAAATCCCTGTTTTCCAAGGACATTGGCACTTTTAACATTGCGCGGCATGTAGGTTGCGGTCAATCGATGCATGTGCTGCTGCGTAAAAATCCAGCGATTAGTGAGCGTCAAGGCGCGATGCATGATCCCATACCCTTGCTTCGCCTGCGCTAACGAATAGCCAAGATTGGCGCTATAGTGCGGGTAGCGCACAACCGAGTTATAAGAGATAATGCCTATCACTTGATCGCAGCTTGGCGTATCAAAAAGCAAAAAGCAAAAAGTGAGCGCATGACGCTGCAGCTCGCACAGCTGTAACAGACGCCGCTGCCAATTATTTACCGTATAAAAATCAGCTTGTTGCGTAGGCTCCCACGGGAGCAAATGCTGCTTATTTTGCAGATAGTAAGCCACTATTTTTTCAGCATCTTGCTTTGTGACTAAACGTAGCGTTAATTCATCGATTGCAAGATGAAAGTCTTCATTTATCAATTGCACGACACTCCATTCCCTAAAGAGCATTGAATTTAGTATGTATTACGATAAATTTATTTCACCATTTGGCTTACTGCATCTTGGGGCGAGCGGCAGCGGACTGTTCCATGCGTCCTTAGCGGCGCCTAATAAAACGAGCAGTAAAACAAGCGCTAAAACAGATGAAGAAATGGCAAGGTACCATCTTACGCAGTGTAAGGAGCAGCTAGATGATTATTTTGCGGGCACAATAGCAACTTTTAACGTTCAGCTCGCCCAATTTGGCACTTTGTTTCAACAAAGGGTGTGGCAAGCTTTGCAAAAAATCGCCTATGGCGAGAGCGCAAGTTATGGTGATATAGCAAAACAGATCGATAACCCTTTTGCATACCAAGCGGTTGGCATGGCGTGCCGCGCAAACCCCATTCTTTTTCTGATCCCCTGCCATCGTGTGATTGGGAAAAAAGGCGCATTAACCGGTTTTCAATTTGGTATTTTGATGAAACAAAATTTGCTA